>JAQUHM010000145.1 GCA_028683595.1 Geobacteraceae bacterium
CTTGCTCTTCTGGAAAAATTCCCCGAAACTGTTACAAAGAATCTCATTTTCATCGTCACCATCACATGGGCAGTACCGGATGAGACGACGAGCATGTTTTCAACATTTGACGAGTTGTCCGACAGTGTGAGTAAGCGCTTGGATGACTCAGTAATAAAGGCGCAAAGTATCGACCCCGCCACTATTGTGTTTACTTCGGGAACGACTGGCGCCCCCAAAGGCGTCCTGTATACGCATGAGCAGGTTGTCTTGGCATGCTCATCCATCTTGAACACCTTCGACGACATCAATATTGACAGTAACTTGGTCTGCTGGCTGCCCCTCTCCAATCTCTTTCAGCGCATTGTAAACATCTGCGCCATCAGCAGCGGAGCCTCAACGTATTTCATTGAGAACCCGAGAGACCTGATTCCGCAACTTACGGTTATCAACCCCCATCTTTTAATTGGAGTTCCAAGATTTTTTGAAAAAGTCCACGAAGGAATCACGGCAGAGATACGCAAAAAAACTTTTTTAGTACGAAAAGTAATCGATTGGGCAATTTCTGTCGGGGCTGATAATGCCTGTGCGCTTCGGATGATGCAAGAACTTGGATTCTTAAAAAGAATTTGTTACCGAGTGGCAGACTTCCTAATCTTAAACCGCATAAGAAGCATCGTAGGTAAAAAACTCAAGTTCTTCGTCAGCGGTTCCGCTCCGATGCCCATTTGGCTGCTGGAGTGGTTTCATGCAATAGGTATTGTTGTTCTGGAAGCATACGGAACAACGGAAAATATTATTCCTATTGCTATGAACAGGCCGCATTCCTTCAAATTCGGCACAGTCGGCACGACGTTGCCGGGAAATGAAGTGGTTATTGCTGAAGATGGTGAGCTTTTGGTAAAGGGAAAAGGCGTATTTCATGGCTATCATCAGGAGGAGACTCAAAACTCCCCTCTGCTCACCAACGGCTATCTGGCAACCGGTGACTACGCAGAAATCGAAAGAGATGGTTTTATTACCTTGAAAGGTAGAAAATCGGAAATTTTCAAGACCTCGACCGGGCACCGCATTGCGCCCGTAGGTATTGAAAGCTGTCTGCGCAGGATAGCGTATGTGGAGAACGCCGTGGTGTTTGGTGCCGGACGCAAATTCCCGATAGCTCTGGTATCCATAGCGATTGATGCTCTGCCACGGTACTTCCAGGCAGTAGAGCCCCTTTCAGGTAAGGATGGTCCAAAGTTACATCCGAATTTTCTTGATTCGATACGAACAGACCTGGAAGAGGAGCTTGCCCCATTGCCGCAGCATCAACGTCCGGCAGGCATAGTAATTACCACTGATCCTTTTACTATTGCCGGCGGGGAACTGACTGCAAACCTCAAGCTCCGCCGGAAAAACGTGGAGCAAAAATACCAAGTATACCTTGAGAGGATGTACCGGGAGATGGAAAAGTCAGGACGTAATTCGGAATTATTTATCGACTGCGTATGAAAACATACCTTGTAACAGGTTCAACGGGCGCAATAGGCGCATGTTTGGTCCCTATGCTACTGGATGATCAGAATACCCAAGTGAGGCTGCTTATCCGTGCGCGGGATCAGCAACATATCGCTGAACGGCTGCAGGAACTCTTATCCTTCTGGGGATACCCGTTTGCAAGTTCAACTGCGAAGCGCATCAAGGCGTATCGTTCTGATGTGACGCTGCCACTCTTCGGCTTGGATCGACAGGAGTATGAAGCGTTAGCCAGCGAGTGCAGCCACATAATCCACAGTGCCGGTAATGTCAGAATGAACCTCAGCATGGAGGAGGCACGAAAATCGTCCGTTGACTCTACCTCCAACATTTCAGCCTTTGCCTGGCGCTGCCGGGAAAATGGCATTCTGCAGAAAGTCGAATTTGTCAGCACGGTGGGAGTCGGAGGACGGCTCGGCGGAATCGTGCCGGAAACGTGGTTAACGGAGAAGCGATCCTTCCATAACACCTATGAGGAGGCCAAGGCAGAGGCTGAGGAAATGATCCGTAGCGAGATTGAAGCGGGGTTGCCGGTTACGGTTCATCGGCCGAGCATGGTGGTTGGTAGGTCAGATACCGGGGAGATCATTCATTTTCAGGTTTTCTACCATATCTGTGAGTTCCTATCCGGCAGACGAACCTTTGGTTTGGTGCCATCTCTTGAGAATGCTTTTCTGGATATAATTCCCGTTGACTATGTTGCAAAGATTATCCGCTGGTCCAGCGAGCGCCAGGAAACCGTCGGAAAGATCCTCCACCTGTGCTCCGGGCCGGAACATGCGATACCGATCGAACAGCTGAAATCCGACATTCGGAGTATCTATCGATCCACGGGGACAAAGCTGCCCCTTTCCTTCACTATACCCCTCCCCTTCTTCAAATCGGGCCTGCCACTGATCGGGTTGTTTCTCCCGGCACCGGCAAAAAGAGCCATAAAAGCTCTGCCGTTTTTATTCGACTACCTGGAGGAGGTGCAGAAGTTTTCGAATGAAAAGACCAGGAAGGTGCATGAACGGGACGGAATAGATTTTCCTCTCGTGGGGGACTACCTGAAAATTGTTGTGGAGTATTATATCCAGAAAATGAAACGCTAGGGCATCATCTGTCAATAAAAACAAAAGAGGGCTGGGAGAAAATCTTCTCCCAGCCCTCTTTTGTGTAAGTGTAGTTTCCTGAAATCTTTGGCGTATTAACTAGCTCTTCTTGAAGAACTTCCTTCTTCCGAAAAGTGCAACTCCTAAGAAACCTGAACCCAGCAGGAGGATGGTGGACGGTTCGGGAACCGCTTCAAACTCCATTCTCGCACCCGGGAATACCCAGTTAATAACATACTCATTGCTGGTAGCGTTATAAGCGATAGAGTCTTCATCAATTCTTCCGCCAACAACTGATAACAGCCAGCTGTTTCCGACTAGCTCTTGTTCGACTGCTCCCCAGTAATCAGTGTTGACTGAGTCGAAAATGAAGGCGAAGTCTATTTTCATCCCCAAATTTTCATCTGAAAGCAAACTGCCGGTAAGTTGCGAAATGAGAGCGGAGTCAAAACTGAAAGTAGCGATCTCATTTGTGGCATCGAACATTGTGGCGCTTCCGCCGGTAAAATAAATGTGGCTATCGTCAACATATTGTCCTGTAAGGTTGAGGGTGATCCTCATGTTGTCAGGGTTAAAATATGGGGAAACGGTGGTGCTTCCGGGTGTATATCCACCAAGAACAAGTACGGTAAATGTTTCATTGAAAACGCCAGTGGTAGCGTCTTGGTAGGTAGTAATCGGACCATAGGAAGTGAGCTGGAAGGCTTCGTAATCGGTTAACCCGCTTGAAGCGCCGGTTCCATCCCAATCAAAGCTTACCGTATACGCCTGTGCAAATGAAACCATTGACAGCAACATTACTAGTGACAGAAATAGTTTTTTCATTTTTTATCCTCCTTGTTTTGTGTGTTTGTATGCGCTGGTACCATTCAATTTTTGATTTTATGACTATCTAGCAACAAGCGTGCCACAAGATATTGACTAATAATATAAGGTTGTTAGGCATGTAACAAGGCATCAGATGAAACTATTGTAAAAAAAACCGACATGTATTCCTGAGGCGACAGTTGACAGGATTTACCTTGGGTTCGGGAGTGTTTTTGGGGAAGGAATCAGGGGGCGAGAGCTGAATAAAAAAAGAGGCCACCAACGGGGCTGATATACACCTTGAGCCGTGGCTGGGCGGAAGGTCGATTGGTTATTTTGCAGCCATTCATAAGCTGCACGATTAAATGCTATGATAATCGTAAAGGCTCGATTCTTCCGCTATTAAGATTGTAATATTTGAGTGTCTGTATTAGTTGTCCTCATCTTCAGATGGATAGAATTTGGATTCTCGAATAGATCGTTTTGGAAAGGACGGTTTTGTAAGCTAGCGAAAATCGGTGTTGCTTAGATGGGCGAGTGGTCGACGTAAAGCGTATTTGGTGTTCTGAAAACAGGTTTTATCCATCATCGGTATTAGCGGAGGCGGCTGGAAGGTATTCCAGTGAGCAGAGGGTATATAGAGATTCTTTGCAAACGGCAGTGACACAATCATGGCTTGGAAGTCTAAGACCGTTTTTATGAGAGCGGTTTTGCCACTACAAAGATTATCATCTCCACATGCCGGTAACGGGAACCATGCTTTCGGTCGGTTATGAGTTAGGTTTCCGATTAAAGTCGTTTGGGAGTGACAGTTTTGGAAAGTTGCAGAAGTTTGGCGCTAATCTAGTTTCCATCCGGAAGCGGTCCTTTTTGGCCCTGACTGCGTCAATCATCGGTCTTGTTTGTGCGACGTACAGTAGTTCGTCTCCGCACAATCCCTTGTGACTCGCCCTACGGGCAGCCTTCTCTGTCAACTTTTGCAGGTAAAAGTTTCTTGTCAGGACAAAAAAACTTCGTTTCCGAATTGGAAACCACTAGTTTCTCATCCGGAGATTCCGGATGGAAAATAATCTAGATTCTCCGCTGTGTTTGAGGATGATAAATTGGGTAGCGTAACCACATGCATGGTGTCTTGTAATGATTGCTCCGCTCAATCACTCTCCAATGTTCTTCGTCATTACCAGATAATTACTGATTCCGGCTTTAACCATGGCATCCTTAGCTTCTGCTGCACTAGTGAATCCTAGTATCCGGACTTTGTAAAACTTTCCGACAGAGAGAATCTGCACTTCTTTGTCCCGGATTTTTTTCAGAATTTCCCGGCGCGTTTCGCGGGCATTTCCCTGAGAAATGTATGCCCCAATCTGGATGGTCACTGCAGAAGTGGTTGCCGTCATGATCTTTGTGTCCACTGCTGAGGGTACGGGATGAGGCTGAGGTTTGGCCGTCTGCGCAACTTCGGCAGTTGGCGATAGTGCCGGCGCGAATTGAGCTCTTCGGCCTTTCCTCTGCCGGATCAGTTGCGCCGATCTGCGGGAATAGTCTTCCATATCCGGCCGGTAGAGAGGCTGAGGCACCAGCCAGGATTCCAGGGGTGTGGAAGTCGCCGCTTCCAGCCGGGCAAAGGCGATATCCAATGAATTGACAGCACTCAGGTAGCCGTTGTGCGCCTTAATAAATTCCGCCTCCGTGGTGAGCAGGTCGGCAAGCTTGACGGTGCCTTCTACGAACTTCTTCAGGTCCTGCTCCAGGCAGTATTCGCCGGTCCGGACCTCGCTTTCATGGGCGGCTACCGCCTTCTCTTCTTCCTTAACCGCCCGCCATGCCTGTTCAGCCTCGATGCCGATTTCCCGAGTGGAATCGTCCAGCCGATATTCCTCCTGCTGTTTTCTGGCGGTTGCCCTGCGGACATCATTGACAGTCTTGCCCCATTCGAAGATGGGCCAGTCGACTGTTGCAGTCAGCATCCATGCCTCGGGACGGGTGATGCTCGTTTCCTTTTGGCGCAGATAACTGCCGGTGACCGATGCCTGGGGGAAAAAGCTCCCTCGGGCAACGGTAACGTCAGCATCGGCCATGCGTACCCGGCTGCGACCCGATTGCAGCTCTTCGCGATGGGCGAGGGCCGCTTCCCGGACCTGCTGGAGGGAGGGGATGAGGAGCGCGTTGAAGGCAGTCCCGCCCAGTGTCAGGTTTTCACTCTCTTCGCGGTGGATCAGTTTCTTCAGTCGGTCCAGGGCGGTCTCCCCACGGTTCCGGTTTTTTAGCAGATCAAGTTCGGTGAAGAGGATGTCAGTCTCTTGGCGGAGCACTACGTCCCGTGCGGCGTACCCCTCCGCGGACAGTTCTTTCAGAACACTCAGCCGTTCCTTCTTGGCGTTAAGCATCTTCTCTATTGCTTCAGTATGCAGATTTTCGTTGAGGGCCTCATAAAAGGTCTTTTTAACCTCGTAGACGAGCTGTTTTTTTCGACCTTTATACTCCAGGTGACTTGCCTCACTTGCCTCCCGAGTTTTTCGGTAGTTCCCGGTCAGAATGCCGCCGGTGAAGATTGGCTGGCGAAGATTGATTGCAGCAGAATAAAAGTCCTTGTCTCCCAATGGCAGCTGTGCATCTGCTGATGGTACGCCCTGGGAGAATGAGTTCCGATTGACGATCAGGCGCGGTGATTGGTCCAGAATCGAATAATTCCCCTGAAGTCGGAGAGACGGGAAGAAGTCCTTGAGAGCCATGTTTGACTCTTCCCGTGCGGCAACGGTACCCATTTCATTGGATTTTAAAGCACTATTGTTCGTCAGTGCCTGGTCAATGCATTGCTCCAGAGTCATTTCCTGGGAGAATGCCTGCCCACAGGCAACCAGGACGAACAATATCGTGATGATGATTCTGCGTCTCATTTGAAGTACCGAACCGTAACGGTCATGCCGCTCTTGAGGTCCGCGAAGGTATCAAGGCGGATGTACACTTGCTCTGTGTTGATGTCATAGGATGCCATCGGGTCAAAGGTTTTCTGTGCCTTGCGTTTTACATAGGGTAGGACCCTGGTTACCTCCCCCCGGTATATCTTTCCGCCAGAGGACTCAGTACCTACATCCACTTTCATTCCTGGTTTAACCTTGCCTGCGTCTGTTTCGTCCACCTCCGCCCGTATCCGCATTTTATCTGGATTAATGAGCCTCAGGATCGGTGTGCCCACATCGACCATTTCGCCGGTTTTCTTGAGCCGCTCGGTTACGACCCCATTAATGGGGGAGGTGATGGTATAGTCGGAGAGAAGGGCGCGATAGTAGTTCACCTCCGCATTGCTGCGAGAGAGGGCAGCACGTGCCGCATTCACGTCCTCTTTACGTTCACCTTTCCGGTATTTTTGCAGGGAGGCTTTTGCCTCATTCCACTCTGCGGAGGTAACTTTCATCCGTTCCTCAGCCCGATCCCGATCTTGGCGAGTCGCAGCATCCTTCTGATACAGCCTTTCCTGTCGTTGGTATTCGTCGGTTGCCCGAAGGTAGACCGCCTCTGTTCGATCGACCCTGTCTTTCGCCATCGTCACATCCTCCGGTCGAAAACCTGACTGCATCTGGCGGAGTCGTGCCCCGGCTTCGCCCGCAGTTGCCTCAGCCTCCACAACTTGAGCTTTTATCTTGGAGCTGTCGATCATTGCCAGGGTGTCGCCTTTATTGACGACATCACCCTCATCAACCAGAATTTTTCTGACAGGACCGGATGCCATGCTGCAAAGCTCGGTTTCTTCTTCGCTCTCCACCATACCTTTGGATGTTATCAAAGCTTTCTGCACCTGGGGATTCCCGGACCCCACTTTCTTTTTGACGAGCAGTGGGCCGAACAGGGCGATAGCGATAGCGACAACGATCAGTCCCCCTATCAACAATATGCCAAAACGGTTATTTTTCATGGGTAACTCCGATGGTTGTTCCAGATGGTAAAGCGTAACTGAAAATCTCTATTTCAGCCACGGATACGCACGGATGAACACGGAAAAAAATCAAATACTTTAATGGACTCTAGAATTGTCGTACCCGCAAAAGAGTTTATCTTGCCTGTCTTTGCCGGGTTCGTATATTCTCATAAAGTTTTCTCTCCCCCCCTTGCGGGCGTATAGACCAAAGTTGATGGGGGATAATATTTTATTTTTCCCTTATCTGTGTATATCCGTGTGCATCCGTGGCTAACGATATTGGTTTCGGTGTTCTAGCATAAAGAACCGATAAATCTGCATCCATCCGTGGATAATGATTTCAGCGTCCGGTTTTCTGGATAATATCATTATATCGAACTGGAAGTCAGTTCGCGCATCAGCTTCAGCTTCGCGATATCATTGACTTCCTTGACAATCCTGCCATCCTCCATGAAAAGGATGCGGTCGAAGATATCCTCTATCCTGTTGTCATGGGTTGCAACAATCACACATTTCCGCTGCACATGTGCAAGTTTTCTCAGTATCTCCATGACATTCCTGCCGTTGGCATAGTCCAGATTGCCGGTCGGTTCGTCCGCGAGGATCAAGGGTGAATCCGAGGCAAGTGCCCGCGCAACGGCTACCCGCTGTTTTTGTCCGCCACTCAGGTCTCTCGGTAGGAAGTGCATTCTATCGGAAAGCCCCACCTCAGCAAACAAATCCCTGGTTCTCTTGTCGGCTGCAGGTCCTGTTATCCCCTTGATCTGGAGACCCAGCATGACGTTTTCATACGCGGTTAGGGCAGGGAAAAGATTGAATCCCTGGAAAATCAGGGAGATCAGTTTTTTTCTTACGGCAGGAAGTTTCGTTTCATCCAGATTGATAACTTCCTTGCCGTAGAGGAGGTAGGAGCCTCCTGTTGGGCGCAGAATACAGCCGAGCATGGATAGCAGGGTTGTTTTGCCGCTCCCGGAAGGGCCGAAGAGGCCGACAACCTCCCCAACGTTGAGAGTCAGATCAACCCCTGCGACGGCAGTGACTTCATTCCGGCCATCTGAGTAAACCTTGGAGAGATTTTCTGTTACAATCGCATGTTTCACTAAAACTATCCTCGGAACAGAATGGCAGGATCGATTTTCTTTATCTTCCGAATGGAAATAAACGCTGCAGAAAAACACATGATGAGCGTAAGTCCCAGTACAAGGATGTTCAGCCAGGCTTTAACGGCCATGACCATATAGTTGATTTCATAAATTTTCACAGAAATAATGGTAATGCAGAGGCTGATCAGATATCCGGCAAAAGCATTGATGAACGCCTGTGAAAGGATAATCTTGTATATATCACCGTTGCTGGCGCCAAGTGCCTTGAGCGTCCCGAACTCTTTTATGTGTTCGACCGTGGAGTTATAGATTGTC
>JAQUHM010000146.1 GCA_028683595.1 Geobacteraceae bacterium
GCTACTGTGCCGGCCTGGGTGGCGTCGGAAATGCCGAAGCCGACGACCAGGGGCAGAGCGGTTGCGTTCCGGATTTTCTTCAATTCTTCAGCCAACGTTGCCGAGATGTCTTTTCTGGCACCTGTTACGCCGGTAACCGACACGTAGTACAAAAAGCCTCTGCCATGTTTTACTACTTTCGCAATGCGTCCGTCGTCGGAGGTCGGGGTCAGCAGGAAGATGACATCCAGACCGCCTTTTCGGGCAAATGCCGAGAAACCTTCCGCGTCAGCTTCTTCCGGAGGAAGGTCTACCAGAATGATTCCGTCCACTCCTGCGTCGACAGCATCAGTGACAAAACGCTCCGCACCGTAGAAAAAAACCGGATTGTAGTATCCCATAAGAACCAGGGGGATTTTGGATGTTTTTCTTACCGAACGCACCATCTCCAGGATTTTTGGCAGCGTTGCTCCGCCGCTGAGGGCTCGTTCGGAAGAGAGCTGGATGGTCGGCCCGTCGGCCATCGGGTCCGAGAAGGGTATTCCGATCTCGATAATGTCGGCACCGGCGCTTTCCAGTTCCCGGATAATCTCCGAGGTGGTTTCCAGATCCGGGTCTCCGGCTGTTATAAAAGTCACGAGAGCCTTCTCGTTATTCCGGCTCAATTTTCTAAAAGTATCGGTGAGTCTGCCCATGGTTTTTACCTGTTTTCTTTCACTGAGAAGGTGCTTATTTCCTTTTTTAATACCTCAACCTGCTGAAAGAGGCCGTTGACTGCCTTTTCCATGGTACCGGCCGCACTCAGGTTTTCGTGGGTTGATTTCTGGATGTCTTCCACGGCCGTAACAATTTGTTCACTGCCGCGTGTTTGTTCATCGCAGGCGCGTTTGATCTGCTGGATCATGCTGGTGATATTTTCGGTGGACCCGGCAATGAGGGAGCCGACCTTGCTCTGTTCCCGTGTTGAGGAGCGAACTTGGGACGTGAGCACTTTCATTCGCTCAACGGCCGTCATGATCAGTTCGCTGCCCTTGTTTTGCTGCTGAGAGGCATTTGCTATCTGCATGATCATGTCGGTGACCTGCTCCATCGCATCCCTGATCATCTGGCTGCCTTTGGCTTGCTCGGCAGCTGCGCGGGCAATTTCTCCCACTTGCTCAGATGCCATTTCGACGCCTGAGACAATTTTCCCGAGGGCAACTCCCGATTTCTGGGACAGGAGCTCGCCATCGGCAATACTCTTCTCAGCAAGGTTTATGGCATCAACGGCACGTCGCGTTTCTGCCTGGACGCCCTGGATAAGTTCTTCGATCTCGCGGGTCGAGCTGCTGGTCCTGTCAGCCAGTTCCTTGATTTCGTCAGCCACCACCGCGAATCCTTTGCCCTGCTCTCCCGCCTGTGCAGCAATGATGGCAGCATTCAGTGCAAGAAGATTCGTCTGCTCTGCAACCTCGTTGATTACCGAGAGAATTGTACCAATATCGCTTGCCTTTTCCGAGAGGGTGACGATTACCTCATGGGTTATATGGGAGGAACGTTTGATCTCCTGCATTCCCTTGATGGTTGCTTCGACCGAGACTTTGCCTGTTTCGGCATCGCGTCGGACCTCTTCGGAAATTGCCGTGGTGTCAAGGGCGCTCTTTTCCACCTGTCGGATCGAACTGTCCATCTCGATGATGGACGATGCGGTTACGGTCGAGGAGTCGATGAGGCCGTTTACACTATCGTTTATATGCTTGATAGCGGCGGCCATCTCGAGGATAGATGAACTGACATCATCCACTGATTGTGCCAGATTTTCCACGTTCAGGGCAACTTCCTCAACGCTGGCAGCCATTTCAAGGACTGATGAGGAGTTTTCCGAGGCAGAGAGGGAGAGACCATCGATGCCGTGGGACACTTCCTTGATGGATGCGTTTATCTCCGAGACTGCCGATGATGTTTCTGCTACCCGGGTATTTGATTGTTCGGCACCGCTGACTACCTTATTGGATGCGTCGGAAAGGGTTCGGGAGATGCGGGAGAGTTCTCCCGAGGAAACATCCACCTTCGAAACCATCTCGTGGAGCATCTCGACCAGCTTGTTGAGCGACCCGGCAAGGCTGCCGATTTCGTCTTCGCTCTCGACCGTGAGTCTGTCGGAAAGGTTTCCGTCACTGACCACTGCATTGACAAATTCGGCTTCTCTGGAGATGGCGCGGGCAATGGAGATTGCCACGGAGCCTGCGATCAGGAGAAGCAGAAGTAGCAGTCCACCACCAACGCCGAAGCCCATGATGACAGTTTTGTTGACGTACGCCCTTTCCTGAGATTCACTGGTAACAGCGTCCGAACGAAGTGCCGCGATCAGTTTGTCCAAGGCGGTTGATACCCGATCGTATCGGGAAGCCTGATTCCCTGTTGTCAATTCTTTCAGACGTGCCCGGTCTCCCTGTTCTGCCGCGGCAGCGATCTCTTCGCGAATGACTGTCGTCAGATCGTTCCAGGGTTTCTTTGCTTCATCCAGCGTCTCTTTGGGGGCAGGAGATGAAATCTTGCTTGCCAGAGCCGAGAATTCGGTCTGAATGTTTGCGGTTACAACAGTAACGGAAGCGATTCCGGTTTTGAGCGTTTCATTGTCGGAGTTTTCGCTCAAATTCCGAAGTTCGGACCGAAGTTTCTCAAAATCTGACCTCAGTAGAATGCTGCCTTCAAGGGCATCCCGCGAGAGGATAATTTTCCGGTAGCTGTCGCTGCCGATTCTGACCCTGGCAAGGGTCTGGAAAACGGCCAGGGTTACCAGAAGGGAGCCGATGAGCATTACGGTCATCAACAGGAGCATCTTTGTGCGCAGGCGCATTGTGCTGCAGATCTTCGCAAAATCAGCAAAACCCATTGTTTTTCCTCCGCGTCTCCCGGTTTCAGGCGGGATCGAGTACGTCATTTTCTGCAAGCGGTCCGCTTCCTTTCCTGACGCGGAGAACCGGAAGCGGATGTGTCAAAAGCTATGAAAACTTGTGCACTTGTAGCACCTGACGGCATTTTTTTCAAGGTAAAAAACATGACGAAACCTCTCAAAGGGAGCGTAAAAGCGGCTTCCCCGTTCTTCGGAGGTCATCCAAAGAGAGTCAGACTAAGCGCAGGTTGGATAGTGTTTGCTTTTTCTGCCGACTAGGGCTCCCGGAAACTTTCGCAGATATGAATTATTTCATGTCTTTCTTCTTGACAGAAAATAGCGACAAGCTACAATAAACAGCTTCATGGAATGGCGGAGATACAACGCATACGGTTGTCACGTTCTACGTTCTTGACTAATGCATTCTGAAACAAGTTTTTATCCGGGAGACTATCCTTGAAAAATCAAGCAAATGACTTCGTCACATCGTTGTGGCGCTTTTTTTCAGCCCTGAAGCTTACAATCTTTCTCCTGATTGGTCTGGCTGTAGTATCCGTTATCGGGACGATCATCCCTCAGGGTAATCCTCCACCGGTAGAGTATCTGCAGACCATATCACAGGCAAAATTCGAATTGTACAGCAAGCTGGGTTTCTTCAATATGTACCACTCCTGGTGGTTTGTTCTGCTACTCTATCTGCTCACCCTGAATCTGGTGGCATGCTCCCTTCGCAGACTTCCCCATGATTGGAAGCTCATCAACGACCAGGTACCCGTGCTCGATGAGAAGCAGGAAAAATCCCTGTCGAATGTCCAGTCATGGAAGGTGTCGCAGAGTGCGGGAAACCTCAAAAGTTCTGTTGCTGATATCCTGGGACGAAGTTTTACCACTCCAGTTGTCACGAAGGTCAACGACGAATACCATTTTTTTGCACAGAAGGGCCGTTTCAGCCGACTTGGAGTCTATATTCTTCATTTCAGCATCATCATCGTCTTCATTGGAGCCATGATCGGATCCTTTTTCGGTTACAAAGCCTTTGTGCAGATTCCGGAGGGAGCTGCTGTCACCACGGCGTCAACCACGACGGGAAAGGTCATTGATCTTGGCTTTGCCGTGCGTTGCGACTCCTTTTCCCTCACCCTGTACGACACGGGGGCTCCAAAGGAGTATCGAAGCATCCTCAGTGTCATTGATAACGGCAAGACCGTTATCGATAAGCAGCCGGTCATTGTCAACTCCCCCATGACCTACCGAGGTATCACCTTTTATCAGTCCAGTTACAGCCAGGAGGGAAATTCCACCTTCCGCTTTAAGGTCCGTAACCGTAAGAGTGGTGTTGAAAGCCTGATCACGGTTACCGGAGACCAGCCGGTAATGCTTCCCGAGGGGGAGACTCTGACCGTGCTCGGTTTTGCTCAGGATGTCGGCGATATCTATCCAGGGTTTTCCGGTCCTGCCGTGCAGGTGCAGTTGCACGGGAAAAGCGCAGCTGCGGAACCCTTTGCGCTGCTGGAGAAGTATCCTGCTTTCAATGCCGAGAAGGGTGGAGCGTACTTGTTTTCCTTTGCGGGCATAGATCAGAAGTGGCGTACCGGCCTTCAGGTCACCAAAGATCCGGGTGTCTGGGTTGTTTGGCTCGGGTGTTTTCTTCTTGTCTTGGGGATTTTCGTCTCTTTTTTCCTCTCCCATCGGCGAATCTGGGTCCGTATCGGGGGTGGGCGTATCGTAGTTGCGGGGAGCACCAACAAGAACCAGGCTGCGTTCCGTGTTTCCTTGGATGAAATTGTAGATAAACTGAAAAAGATTTAGTTTCGGAGGTATGCGGATGTCCAGTTCTCTCCTCTTCAATATTGCAACACTTTCCTACTTTGCGGCAACGGTGATATTCTTTGCCTTCCTTGCCAGCAAAAACAGGACCATCGGTCTTGCCGGGACTATTGCCTCGGGTTTTGGTTTTCTCGTCCAGACCGTTGCCTTCTTCCTGCGCTGGAAGGAATCTTATGATATGGGCCGTGGCCATGCGCCCCTCTCTAATCTTTACGAATCGGTGGTGTTTTTTGCCTGGACCATAGTCCTGATCTTTCTCCTCATTGATGCGAAGTACCGCTACCGGGCGGTTGGAGCATTCGTGCTTCCCTTTGCCCTGATGGGGATGGCCTGGGCCCAGTTGATGGTTGAATCGCAGAAAGAAATTCAGCCTCTTGTGCCGGCTCTCCAGAGTAACTGGCTCCTTTACCACGTGGTTACCTGTTTCCTTGGCTATGCGGCCTTTGCGGTTGCCTGCGGCGTTTCGATCATGTATCTGCTCAAGGTGAAGCATGAAGCATCCGCCGGGCCTTCTCCGGCCGGGGGAATACTCTCCCTTTTTCCTACTTCCAAAATTTTGGACGATCTCAATTACCGGGCAATCATGGTCGGGTTTCCCCTCCTTACCCTGGGGATTATTACCGGCGCCGCATGGGCGAATTATGCTTGGGGCTCCTACTGGAGTTGGGATCCGAAGGAAACCTGGTCCCTGATAGTCTGGTTTATCTATGCCGCTTTCCTCCACGCACGGATCACCCGGGGCTGGGTTGGCAAACGTGCTGCTATTCTCTCCATTGTCGGTTTTGCTGCTACCATCTTCTGCTATCTGGGCGTGAACCTGTTCCTTTCCGGCTTGCATAGCTACGGGGGCGGGTAAATCCGGACGAAACAAGGGCGGCGCGGTTTGATGGAAAATCCTTCGGTTTCAATCATAATTCCGGTTAAACCGGGGGGGGCTGTGCGTGCCCTCGACGGTTTGCGGAATGTCGACTATCCCGAGAATTTGTTTGAGGTGTTGGTTGCCGAGGGAACCTGTCCCAGTCGCCAGCGTAATCAGGCAGCAAGGGAAGCGCAGGGCCAGATTCTGTATTTTCTTGATGACGACTCCCTTGTATTCCCCGATTTCCTGAAGCGGGTGGCTCGCTTCTGCGGAAAAGACGCTGTTGCCGTGGTTGGGGGGCCTTCCCTCACTCCGGAGAGTGATCCGCTACTTCGCCAGGCATTCGGACTTGCCCTTGCTTCACCTTTCGGGGCCGGAAGTGTCTGTAACCGCTATCGCCGGCACGGCATCTGCCGGGAAACCGGCGATCACGAGCTTATCCTTTGCAACCTTGGTTTCTCAGCATCCGTTTTCAACGAGGTTGGGGGGTTCGACGAACGCCTCTATCCCAACGAAGAAAACGAACTGCTGGTGAGGCTTCGCAGGGCGGGATGGAAATTACTCCATGATCCCGAGCTTACGGTTTACCGCAGTCAACGTCCTACCTTTCCTGCCTTTGTCCGTCAGTTGTTCGGCTACGGACGGGGGCGAGCCCAGCAGATCCTTCTGGGTGGGGGAAGCGGTATAGCCTCCTTTGTTCCGGTCTTCTTCCTGCTGTATCTCCTGAGCCTGCCATTCCTTCATCTCCCTGTTTACTATCTGCCGCTTTTGTGCTACCTAGTGATGGTTGTTATTGGTGCTTTTGGCGCTGCCGTAACGAGCGGGAAAACAGGTCCAGCATTCTTTCTCCCGCTGCTTTTTCCCGTCCTCCACCTTTCCTATGCTGCCGGTTTACTGTATGGACTTGCCGTATATGGAACAGGAAAGAGGATGAGACCAGGCGGCACCGTTACAGTAACACGGGTAAAGTCTCTTGGTAGCGGATGCAACTGGTAAATATTTTGCCGCTGTCTACAGTCCTGGTATGCCATTCCAGAGTTTCCGGTTCAAGGTGGAAAGTTTGGCGGTTTTCCTTTAGCCCTTTCACGAAAGGTGGTAGTAGTTGGATCTGAGTATCGTAGTCCCGATTTTCAATGAGGAAGAGAATGTCGCTGCACTTCACGGAGAGGTAGTAGCGGCGCTGGAAAAGTCAGCGATAGCGTATGAACTCATCCTGGTTGATGACGGTTCGACGGACGGTTCGCTGCGGCTTCTCCGCGAGATTGCTGCAGGGGACATGCGGGTCAAGGTGATCAGCTTCCGGCGCAACTTTGGCCAGACAGCCGCGATGGCAGCCGGCTTTGACGCTGCCTCGGGAAAGGTTGTCATTCCCATGGATGGTGATCTGCAGAATGATCCGGCCGATATTCCGAAACTGCTGGCAAAGATTGACGAAGGGTTTGATGTGGTTTCAGGCTGGCGACGGGACAGGAAAGACGCTTTTATCAACCGGACCCTGCCGTCAATCCTGGCGAACAATTTTATCTCCCGGATGACCGGGATCAAACTCCATGATTACGGCTGTACCCTGAAGGCCTATCGCCGGGAAGTCCTGGACGGAATCAATCTCTATGGCGAGATGCATCGTTTTGTCCCGGCCCTCGTATCACAATTCGGAGCAAAAGTGACCGAGATTCCCGTTGGACACCGCCCACGACTTCACGGCACGAGTAAATACGGAATTTCCCGAACCATGCGTGTAATCCTTGACCTGATAACGGTGAAATTCCTCCTCAATTATTCTACTCGGCCGATCCAGCTCTTTGGTCGGCTCGGCATCTATACCCTGTTCGCATCGCTGCTGACCGGCGCGGCAACGGTCTATATGAAATTCTTCCAGAACACCAGCATGAACCGGAATCCGTTGCTGCTTCTTACCGCCTTTCTCCTCTTTATGGGAGTTCAGTTCATCGTCCTGGGGCTTCTCGGCGAAGTGAACGCCCGAACCTACTACGAAGCTCAGGGAAAGCCGATCTATGTGGTGAAGGAAAAGATCAATCTCGATTCCTGAGGTATGACAAAATTTTCCTTCATATCAGGGTCGATGGTTTCGCAAATTTTCAAACAAGTTCCCTCTCCCCTTGCGGGGGAGGGGCAGGGCGGGGGGGAGGTTGCCATGAAATCAAAAGGTTGCAGCTTCACCCGCCCCCTAGCCCCCTCCCATCAAGGGAGGGGGAATTATTTTTGGCGAAGCCAACCTGGTTCAATTGCGTTCCTGTCATGTTCCAATTCAATATTCCGCGATCCGCTGGTCGCGGCTCCAGGAGCACATCCTTGAGTGACGGAAAACTCCGCATCCTGATGCTGGCACCAACCCCGTATTTTTCCGACCGCGGCTGCCACGTGAGGATTTATGAAGAGGCCTGTGCCCTGATCCGGCGTGGCCATGAGGTGCGGGTAGTTACCTACCATCTGGGCAGGGACATGCCCAACATACCCACCAGGCGTATTCCCACCGTTCCTTGGTACCGCAAGCTTACCGCAGGTCCTTCCTGGCATAAACCCTATCTTGATGTACTGCTTTTCTGCACGGCAGCGTCCGAAATTCGACGCTTTCGCCCCGACCTGCTTTATGCCCATCTTCATGAAGGGGCATTTCTCGGAATCTTTCTGAAAATGCTTTTTCGCATTCCGCTTCTGTTCGACTGCCAGGGGAGCTTGACCACGGAGATCATCGATCACGATTTTGTTCGCAAGGGTTCCCTGCCGTACCGTCTTTTTCAAAGGATCGAGGCTTTCGTCAATGCCCGCACCGACCTTATTCTGACCAGTTCCGGCCCGGCTGCCCGTGACCTGAGGGAGCGATGGGGCATTCCGATGGAAAGAGTTCGCTCACTCATGGATGGTGTTGATACCGAGGAATTCCGGCCTTTCGAAGATGAAAAGGTTCGCGGCGAGCTGAATCTGCCGGCCGGTGTCCCGGTGGCAGTTTTTCTTGGTGTCCTCAACCGCTACCAAGGCATCGACATTCTCCTGGAGGTGGTGAAGATCATCAGGGATAGGGGCGTTCCGCTCCATTTCCTGGTCATGGGGTTTCCCCACCACCAGTACCAGCAGCAAGTGGTTGCGGAGGGGCTCTCCGACCGCATTACCCTTACCGGCAGGATCGACTACCGAGATGCTGCGCGACTGCTTTCTGCCGGTGATGT
>JAQUHM010000147.1 GCA_028683595.1 Geobacteraceae bacterium
GTATAGGTCGTGTTTGCATCAAGGTTGTTTACCAACGTGAATGACGCCGTCTTGGTGAGGGAATCGTAAGTAACCGTTCCATCTATTTCCGGAGACCAGTTTCTTAGCGGTGCCCCCTTGTAAAGCCTGAACCTGGCATTATGCCTATTCGGATTCGTCGTCTTCTCAAGAATTGAGCTTGCATCCATTGTATCACTAAAGGTAGCGGTAAGAGTAACGTTGGTGGGAACACCCGTTGCTCCAGCCAGGGGATACACGGCCGTCACCGATGGCGTTGCCTGGGCGCCAGCGACGAAGACAAGTGTTAAGAATCCTGCCAGTAGGCCAATAATCATTTTTCTCATTTGGGCACCTCCACGACCAGAATCTGGCGCGCTGCCCCATTCTTTGATGTTAACTGTACCAGCGTATTCCTGCGAAGCTCTGAAAGGGGTATCGCTCGCTTCGCCAGTATGACAGTGGTGTTTTTCGTCAGGTCGAAAGTGCGTTCACCACCTTGGGGAACAGCTATCACCACCCGATATTTATTCACCTTAGAGACGAAGCCTCGGGTCATTTCTTCGCAATATCCGCTTACAACAGAGCTAATCAATGCTGTCAAAACAGCAACAAAAAGAATAACTGACTTCCTGAGTCTCATGATATGCCTCCATATACGCATCTACTTCCTGGCAATTTTACAAAAACCAACGTCTGGCCTGACTGCAATTTACTTACAGAATTGAATACCTTTTCAGTACTATCGTTAATAACGGTATACACCAACGCCGTAGCAGCAGCGTTACATGCGTACAGTCTACAACGTACAAAGTTTCTGCATGGCTATTTTATCGACTCGAGCATTTTTCGGATAGTTTCCGCGTCTCTGACTCCGGAAACGAGCTTTCCATCAGGAAAAATCATCGCTGGAGTTCCATCAATGCCCAAAGACTCACCGATCTTTATTGTCTCATCAACCGGTTCTTTCGGGTCTTTGGCCCCTGGCTCAGGAAGCGTTCCCTTCTCGAAAGCCTTTTCCAGCAATTCCAGGGAGTTCGAACCAACTATCACCCGCGCCTTGTCGTATGCCTTTGGATGCATCTTGAGAGGGAACATTTTTATGTAGATGGCCAGGTCCGGCTCCATGACAACGAGCTTCTTCAACTCGGTATGAAGTCGTGCACAAAACGAGCAATCAGGGTCGGTAAAAACAATCAGGCGCTTTTTCCCACTTGGATTTCCCATAATAATCGAGTCAGTCAGGGGAATTTCATTGAGTTCAGCCTTGGATAGTATCTTTGGCAACTCCTCCGGTGGTGGCGTCAGGGACTTTTTTGTTTCAGTGTCAAAGATCGGACCGGGAACAAGCAGTTTCTTGCTGAAATCCAGATAGGCGACTGCCTGTCGGTTACCTTGCAGCACGGTCACTTCATACAAACCCTTAACGGGAGACATCGTCACCGCTTTAACCTCACCGAGACCCGTGAATATTGCATTGGCTTCCTTTATCGAAAGCGAGTGACAGGATTCGCACTTGTGAATCATTGCCCTGTCAGGATAAGAAGCAGGTGCTTTCCGCGTGGCTTTTTTTGCCGAACTCGCCGAAAAAACATCGTTAGCACCGGCAGTTAAAAGAACAGCAATTACCAAAAATGGTAGAATTCGTTTCACAAAACCTCCACATCTTCTAATTATATTTAATTACAACAGCAATCAATATGCCAAATTCACAGTCGACCATTAAGCACGTTCAACACATTGATTTTGTGAGATTTTGTAAAACTGGTCACACCTTTTGTCTGGTCAGCCATGCAAAACTTGCATAGCTGACCAGACAATTATGCTCCATAGTTTCCATCCGGAAACTATGGATGAGAAACTACTTGCTTCCAATTTGGAAAGCAGGGATTTTTTCTTCTGGCAATAAAATCGGGGTATTGCGCGGGGACATACCCAGGTAAGCCGCACAAGCAAGTCCGAGGGTTGACACAACCAGGACGGGAAAACCATTTCCGGAGGAGAACTACAGTGCAATTCTTCCTGACGAAATACAATTAACTGTTCGGCATATTACATTTTTTCCCAACTTGTTCCATTCCAGCGGCGCAATGTATACCCGAAATCCGTTGAATTCATAGTCAAAGCCATGACTCCACCATGACTTGAACAAATATAAACAGTTCCCGCATTGCTGGTAAGATCGGGATTACAAATCAAAGTGTTATTATTCGGGAAGGTAATCCCGTCATCCGAAGGTGCATACGTGGGAATCGGGCCATAGCTACCGTAGCCAAAACAAAGCCCTCCACCCTTATCTTTCAATCTCAATGATCTTACCACTTCATCGTCCGCGGTATTCCACTCGCCATCTGCCCCGCGCCCCGAGAGAAGGGCTATTTCCCCTACATCAGGATCAAAGCTTATCGCATAGTATTTATCACTAAGGGCACACTGCTTTGCATCCTTGACCATCCCGGCAATTTCCCACATTACTGCCTTGAGGCAACACGAGCCATAGAACGATGCAAAAAGTGGCGTTGATACGGCGACAAGGATCGCTAAAACGGCCATCGTTATAAGCAGCTCCAGAAGGGTAAAACCGTTTTTGACTCTCGAACGAATCTGAGCCCACCTCGATCGAAAGTTCTGTTTGGAAAGAGCGCTCATACGCCCTCCTGGCTAAGAGAATATCCATACAAAGTACATGTGTATACAAACAAAAACAGCCATGCAATAATTGCATAGCTGTTTTAACATTACAAGCATTTTATTAGTCAATTCAAATCTAGATTCAATCCATCCCGTACTCCTTGATTTTGTACAACAATGCCCGGTGACTTATCTCAAGAATCTTTGCCGCATGGGTTCTGTTGCCGCCCGTCTTTTCAAGGGCTTTACGGATATAGTCCCTTTCCAGCAGTTCACTGGCACGTTTGAGTGAAAAACCATCGGGAAGACCGTCTCCCCCACCGGAACTGAGCCTCTCCCGAAACAGATTGTCCGGCAGACAATCCGCAGTTAAGAAGTTTCCTTCACATAGGACAAGCGCCCGCTCAACACAGTTTTCCAACTCCCTCACATTACCGGGCCACGCATATCCCATAAGAGTTGAGATGAAATCGGGAGAAAGCCGGACTGGGCTTTTGCCGAGCAGGGCTGAATACTTCTGCAGAAAGTGGTTCACCAGGAAAGGAATGTCCCCCGCACGTTCACGCAAAGGCGGAACGCTGATGCAGAAGACATTGATTCGATAGAACAGATCTTCCCGAAACCTGCCGGAAGAGATATCCGCAGCCAAATCTCGGGAAGTAGCCGAAACAACCCGAACGTCAATTTTTTTTGCCGCTGCGGCCCCCACAGGGCGAATCTCCCCTTCCTGCAGGACTCGGAGCAGTTTCACCTGAAGGAAAGGGGGCATCTCACCGATTTCATCAAGAAGGAGAGTTCCTGAATCAGCCTGATCAAAAAGGCCGGCCTTGTCGGAAACGGCATCGGTAAAGGCACCCTTGACATGACCGAAGAGTTCGCTCTCAAGAAGGTTCTCCGGTATCGCACCACAATTAACGGCAACAAATGGCGCCTTTTTCCGGTTACTATTGAAGTGAATCGCCCGTGCTATCAATTCCTTGCCAGTTCCCGACTCGCCAAGAATCAGCACGGTGGTCTTAAAATCACAGACCTTTTTCACCAGGGAAAAAATCTCCCGCATCCGCTCGGTTTTCCCTACAATACTTGAGAAAGAATACTCCCTTTCAATATCCTCTCGCAGTCGACGGTTCTCTTCCTTTAAACGTTCGCGTTCTTCAGCCTTTTTCAAAACAAGGATGATCTCATCATTTTTGAACGGCTTCGAAATATAATCATAGGCCCCCAGCTTCATGCATTCGATGGCCGTATCCACTGTCCCATAGGCTGACATCATAATGATCGTGCTGTCTAGTCCTGATTCAAGTGAACGACGAAGAAATTCTGGACCGTCGACAACCGGCATTCTGATGTCACAGAGGATAAAGTCATAAGACGATGACGCGACCATGCTCAACGCCTCATCTCCATTGAAAGCCATATCCACGGCATATCCCTGCTTACCAAGCACGACCTGCAGCATGTACCGCAGATTTTCCTCATCATCTACAACAAGTATTTTCTTTTTTTCTTCTGTCTTTTTCATTGCAGAAAAATCACTTCCCGATGCAAAGCCACTCGCATCTTTTCGCTGCACAACTCCCCTCTCAAATCGATTCCGGGATAGGCAGCCAGACAATAAAAGTTGTCCCGTTTCCCGGAATACTTTCGACGGTGATACGTCCTCCCAGGGAATCAACAATCCGAGCTGTTACGGCAAGACCCAGCCCAGTGCCTTTCCCTGGTTCCTTCGTAGTAAAAAAAGGATCAAAGATTTTTTCAAGATTTTCCTGAGCTATCCCACTACCCGTATCACGTACGTCGACCCGAAGGTAGTGTTTTTCATTTCGAGGGTTCAATGGCGCAAAAAAAGCACCACGAAAATCATCCCTGCGACGTCCCCTCACCACATTACCTTTTTGCAACGTTCCATCCGGATCATTCTCACCATCAACAGATACGCAAATGGTCAGCGTTCCGCCATTCGGCATGGCATCACGGGCATTAATGATAAGATTCGCGAAGACCTGCTGCAACTCCTGACGATCGGCAGTCAAAAGCGGCAC
Organism: Geobacteraceae bacterium; assembly: GCA_028683595.1. Taxonomy (GTDB): domain Bacteria; phylum Desulfobacterota; class Desulfuromonadia; order Geobacterales; family Geobacteraceae; genus RPRC01. The sequence goes on from JAQUHM010000147.1 coordinate 4,671, forward strand.
AGACTCCCTGGCAGATAGAGAGACTACAATGTTTTTTAACCCTCCCTGCCCATCAAGCATATCAATCGTGCTCTGAAGAACATCCAGTATTTCAACATCTTCCCACTCCCTGCGGGATGGCCGGGCATAATCCAGCATACTACGAATAATTCTGTCTATCCTACCGGCCTCCGCCTCAATTCGACCAAGGTAATCGGATTGTAAGGGATCATCCTGCAGTTCTTCACGTAAAATGCCGGCATACCCCATAATTGCTGCAAGGGGCGTCCCAATCTCATGAGCCGTTCCAGCGGCTAGAAGCCCGACCGACGCCATCTTTTCAGTGCGGATTGTTTCCTGTCGTGCAATCTTGAGATCATTATTAATACGTTCCAGAGAGCGGATATGGTCGTCCACCTCGTCTTTCTTCTTGCGAAGGGCAGCAAGCATCACGTTAAAGGACTCTGCCAGCTCGGCAATCTCCTGATTTCCCGGTACCGGAACCTTGCTGCTCAAATCACCATCCGCAATTTTCCCTGTTACCGCCAGAAGTTGACGAATAGGCAAAACAATGCAGCGGGAGAGAAGATATGATCCGAAAACGAGAAGAAGAAGAAAATCCAGCAGAAAATACGATAGAAAGATATTGCGGGTTCTGCTCAGACGGTCGTATTCCGGAGCAAGAGATAATGTGAGGCGGGCCGCCCCCAGAATAACATCACCGTTTCGGATTGGAGCATACCGTGAAAGAAGGAGATCATTGCGGGATAGCGAAGCGGTTTCTGTCCCGGTTTTCAGCACCTGGCGGAGTTGGGCATCTTCTTTTGCAGCATCAGCGACCCGATATATCTCCTTTCCGTTTCGGTCAAGGACAAGAATACCGCGAAAAATTTTTTCCTCGGCCAAACGCTTGGCAAACCTGTGAGCAGCAGAAGGTTTTACGCCCGCCGCAAGATCCTCGGGCAGCAGGTGCAGAAATGTTGCAAGCAGAAGACGTCCCTCTTCGCTCTTTTGAGCCAGAAGGTCCTTTTCTGATGTTTTGAACGAGATAAGGCTGAGCAGCAGCCAGGTAAAAATCAGCAGGCAGGAAAGGGACGCAAGAATGGCAAAAGTCAGGCTGAACCTGAATTTCCTCATGATATGTGCCTACCCCCTTACCGTTCCTCCAAGAGCGAAATACCACTGGATCAGTTGTTTACCGTAGAATATGAAGAGTACGGCGCCGAAAGCGAGGAAAGGCCCGAAGGGAATCGGTAACTGAGAATCTTTTTTCCGGGCAAGCATCAGTGACACACCCACGACTGAACCAAAGAGAGAGCTTGTAAAAATGATAAACGGGATGGATCTCCAGCCCAGAAAGGCCCCCATCATGGCGAGAAGCTTGATATCTCCTCCCCCCATCCCCTCTTTCTTGGTCAACAGCTGATAACCAAACGCCACGAGAAGCAGGCTACCACCACCTGCAACGATACCAATGAGCGAGTTTTGCCAGCTAAGCCAAGGGAGAAGGAACGATGACGCAAATCCGACGACAATACCCGGCAGGCTTATGCTGTCAGGTATTATCTGGTGTTCAAGATCGATGAAGGTGATGACCACAAGTGCCATGCAGAAGATATAGAGAATGAAGAAAGTGGGCGACAGGTGGAATTTAAAAAATAGAAACAGGGTGAGAAGAGCGCTGAGCATCTCCACTGCCGGATACTGCCAGGAGATTCTAGTTCCGCAGGAACGGCATGTACCGCGCAGCAGAAGGTAACTGATAACAGGGATGTTGTCGAAGGCTCGGATTTTTGTGCCACACTCAGGGCAATGGGAAGCGGGGAAAACAATGGATTCGGCACGTGGAATGCGATAAATGCAGACATTCAGGAAAGAACCGACAACAGCACCGAAAAGAAACACAAATATGCTCATAAGGGTCATTTGAGTCATCCGGCTCTCCGTAGTAAGATAATCAGACTGCCGGCAGGGTCTAGCTCAAAGACTGACCCTACCGGGCAGAAAAGAATACTCTGCTGGCAACTCAGATCAATCTGCGAATTTTTTCAAGACTTTCCAGAAGGACCTGCTTCTTATTTGTAAACTCTTCCAGCTTGTCCCGTTCCTTGGCAACAACAGTAGCCGGGGCCCGTCCGATAAACTCCTGATTTTCCAATTTTTTACCGAGGAAGTCGATATCCTTCTCCACCTTGCCAAGTTCCTTCAGCAGGCGTTTTTCCTCTTCCTCAACGTTTACCAGCCCTTTCAGGGGAATAATGATCTGCACATCACCCGCAACCTGAACAGCGGCATCAGCCGGCCGCTCCGGTGCCTTGCCCATAGCCAGATCGGAAAGGCGTGCCAGACTCATGACATACCCCTCATTGCGCTTTAGAACATGCAAACTTTCATCGCTACCACAATCGAGGATCACGGCAATCTCACGGCTGGGCGGCACTTCCACTTCACCCCTGATGTTGCGTATGCCACGGATTACCTCCATCACCAGTTCCATTTCCTCGGCACCTTCAGTATACTGCCATTCAGGTGCCGGACAAGGATAGGAAGCTTTCATGATCGATGAAACCGGACGTTTCCCCGGGAGGCTCTGCCAGATCTCCTCCGTGATAAAGGGCATGAATGGATGGAGCAGACGCAACAGACTCTCCAGAACCGTCCAGAGAACATACTGTGCGGTGGTCTTCCGTGAGGCATCACCTTTGTAGAGATCATCCTTTATCAGCTCGATGTACCAGTCGCAGAACTCACTCCAGGTAAACCGATAGAGGGAAGAGGCCGCTTCATTAAACCGGTAACCCGAAAGAGCATCGTCCACCTCGCGCGCCGCTTCGTTCAACCGGCAGAGTATCCAGCGGTCAGCATTGGATAGTTCGAGCTCCTGCCAGTTAACTGCATCGGGATCAAAATCCTCCAGGTTCATAAAGGCGAACCGCGAAGCATTCCAGATCTTGTTGGCAAAGTTCCGGTAGCCGGCAATTCTCTCCTCCGCAAGCTTCACATCCCTTCCCTGGGCAGCGAACGCCGCAAGGGTGAAACGGAAGGCATCGGCACCATATTGGTCGATAATCACCAGGGGATCGATCACGTTACCCCGAGATTTGCTCATCTTATTGCCTTGCGCATCCCGAACAAGGGCATGGATATAAACATCACGGAACGGAACTTCTCCCATGAAATGAATCCCCATCATCATCATGCGGGCTACCCAGAAAAAGAGAATATCGAAACCGGTCACCAGGCACGAGGTGGGATAGAAAGAAGCCAACTCCTCGGTACGCTCAGGCCATCCCATGGTGGAAAACGGCCAGAGAGCCGACGAAAACCAGGTATCAAGGACATCGGTTTCCTGGCGAATTTCGTCGCTTCCGCAGTGGGCGCAGGAGGTCGGATCAGTTTTTGAAACAGTTACTTCCTTGCAGTGGTCGCAATACCAGGCAGGGATGCGATGGCCCCACCATATTTGTCGGGAAATGCACCAATCCCGGATATTTTCCATCCATTCGTAGTAGGTGTTCTCCCACTGGGTGGGAACAATTCGGGTCGTACCATTTCGTACTGCGGCAAGTGCCTTTTCCGCAAGAGGTGCAACCTGAACGTACCATTGCAGTGACATATACGGCTCGACAACCGTCTTGCAGCGATAACAACCACCAACAGAAAGGGCGTGGTCAGCAATCTTTTCCAGGAAGCCCTGTTCCTCCAGCTCCGCAACAATCCTTTTCCGGGCGGCAAACCGTTCGAGGCCTTCGTACTGATGTCCGGCAGCATTAATGATGCCCGACTCGTCGAAGACATTGATCCGGTCGAGGTTGTGTCGCTTGCCAACCTCGAAGTCATTGAAATCGTGCGCGGGGGTTATTTTTACCACACCGGTACCAAACTCCATATCCACATATTCATCAGCAATAATGGGTATGCGTCGATTCACCAGGGGCAGCTTGACATAACCGCCAATCAAATGCCGATAGCGATCATCCGCAGGATTAACGGCAACGGCGGTATCGCCGAGCATGGTTTCGGGTCGGGTCGTGGCAACAACCAGACAGGTAGCGGAGTCAACAACCG
>JAQUHM010000003.1 GCA_028683595.1 Geobacteraceae bacterium
GCGAAGCCTGGGTGCTGGGGATGTAAAAGCCGTCGATGATTATGCCGAATGAATCACCACCGCGAACGGACGCGAAGTTCATAACCTTGCGCCCCTGAAAGGTCGATGCTACACCGGCGGCGCGGGAAATAAGATCATACACGTCCTTCGGATTGATGGCCTCGATCTCCTCCCGGTTAATCACTTCGGTGGAGATTCCGGCGCTCTCCGGGACGGCATATTGACTATAGACTGGTTCGACCTCTTCCCCGCTGAATCTACCGGCCTCTTTTTTGGCGGAGACCGTTACGGGTTCCAGGCTGTGCTTTTTCACCTCTGCGTTACCTGTATCTGCATGGACTGACGAAACATGGCCAAACAAGAAAAACAGACACAGCGTTACCACCACACTTTTCATAAAGCTTTCTCCTTTGTTCATAGCAGTAGCAGAGACGGATGCTCCGCATCAGACACAAAAAAAACCGGCGAGAGAATACACGTCGGCCTTTGCAGCCAGTGAGTCTTCTCCTTTCCAAAAGGGAGGCGACGCTGTTTCCGGCGGCGCCCATCGCCCGGCGTCCATAACAAAAGTATCCCAGGACGTGCGGGTCGGAGATGAAAAACCTGTTTCCGCAGCTATTACTTCACTTCATCCTGATCATCCTTCTTGAATTTTCGGCTGCCATACATAAATTCATTTAATCGAGCCTGTATATTATCGGCATGCTGAGTTCCACCCATTCGGGGGGCTGCGGAAACGGTTCCACTTCACGAATGGTATCAACGACATTCCTGTCAAGGATTTCATGCCCCGAACCGTCTTTAATCCAGATTTTGTCCACCCGACCGTTTTTCAGTACCTGGAAGCAAACCACGACCCGGCCTGTCCATCCCATCTTCCTGGCCCGGGGCGGATAGGAGAGGTGTTTTTCAATGAGCTCCTTGATATAGGCGTAGTGCTCCCGGGAATATCCTGCACGAGCCTGTTCCCCTGAGCTGTTTTTGCCGGCACCGGCTGGAGCGACAGACGCAGTCCTGATCGGCGCGGCCGTTCCCTGCTTTCCGCTGTTATCCAATGTCGCCGTTGAAACCTTTTCCGGCAAGGCTTCATGCCGCTTCGCTGCTACGGCAACCGGTCCCTCCGTCTCCAGGGCCGGTTGCCGTATGCTGACCGAAGCGGCCCGCGGCGTCTCCACATTATTTACGACCTTTTTCTCCCGAACCTCGGCACACCGTCTTTTCATAGGCGCCGCCGGCTGTTTCGCCGCTGTTTCCTTCCGCGCCGGGGCCACCCCCCCGGAATCGATGAGGGTGAAGTCGATTACGACCGGTTTGCCGGGCTGGGCGAAGGTGCTCCCGACGGCATACATGCTCCCGAGAAACACCCCGTGAAGAATGATGGACAAAACAGCCGCTTTTCCGCCACTGGTCATAACTTCCTCTCCGTCTGGAGGCTGACCTTCTGGAAGCCGGAATTCTTCACCGTATCGAGCACGTCCACGAAGGTCTGGAGAGGCAAGTCCCGGTCGGCCCTGACAAGGAACGGGCTGTTCCTGTCCAGAGGCTTCATGGCCTCCCTGAGCGTCTGAATGGTGACGGGCTTGCCGGTGAAATAAACCGTGACCTTCCTGTCAATCTCGATGGTCCGGACCTTGAGGGTTTCCGCACTGTTCCGCGAAGCCTTGGGAAGCTGAACCGCTATCCCACCGCTGGCAATAAACGTTGACGTCGTCAGTACAATGGTCAGGAGTACCAGCATGATATCCACGAACGGAATGACGTTTATGTAATCAAATCCCTTCTCTTCCATGCTGAATCTCCCATTGAAGAATAAGTACCTTTGCCTTTCTCAGGAGCAGGTTGTAAAGAACCACCGACGGGATAGCAACCAGCAGCCCGACGGCTGTAGCTTTCAGCGCCAGTGCGAGTCCGACCATGATCTTGCCGGTATCCATGAATCCCTCGTTTCCCATGGTGTAGAAGGTGAGCATGATGCCAAGGACAGTGCCGAGAAGACCCAGGTACGGCGCATTGCTGCCGATAGTCGCGATGATGTGCAGCTTTCGGGTAAGCAGCAGTTCCAGCTCCTTTTTATCGGGAAAATCACCCGGGTGGATCCTCCGGTAAACAAGCAACCGCTCGATGGCGCATGCCACCGCGATCACGCTCAGCAGGGTGAGCAGCCAGATAATCCCGTAGTCGACGACTATTTTCAGAGATTCCATGACACAACCTTTCTTTTCAGCTTCGTTGTTTTGCCTGCTTCAGTCCGCACATGATAACTACTGCGAAGCGTATCTAGTCCGCCTCCTCGTAATAGGCGCCGAGCAGGCACGCCCTGCACAGCGGCCCCACTCCGGTTGCCGGATCCGCAAGGTCTTTCCCGTCAAAGACCTTTTCCCCGCACTTTGCGCACTGAACTATCCGCAAAGGCTTTCCGGGGAGTTCCTCCGGTTTCAGAGAGACTTTAACCTTCTTCCAGCAAAGGAGTTCTTCATCAGGAACCGTCAGTACGCGCTCCTTGGCATCCTCGCCGGAATCATCTGACGAATCGCGCGGTTTCAGGCTCACCCGCCAGGCAACGTCCTCCTTCAGGTTGATGAAGGTTGCCGCCATCCTGCCGTAATCCACATACTTCAGGTTTCTTCTCCCCAGCCGGGTCCCGGTGGCGATCAGGACCGCATCGGCAATGCAGCGGTCGTTTTCGATAAAAACGATCAGGTCCTTTACCTTTTCCGGCATGGCCAGTTCCAGCCCCTTTTTGGCAATACGGACCCCAAGGGACTGCCCGGCGCAAAAGTGGCCGTGGTAATCGACACAGCGCTGCAGCGTCTCGCGAACATCGGTAATCAACATGAATAACTCCTCCTCTATTGTAGTAATTCGGCTATTTCATTCAGGCTGCGAAGCGTCTGCCGCTGCCGATCTTTCTCGGGATGCAGACCTTGAAATTCTCCCGCAGCGAATGGACGTTCACCTCCCTGCCGTACAGGGTGAACAGGCTCTCGCTGGTAATGACGTTGTCGGGCACTCCGTCCGCGATAATAGACCCCTCCTTGAGCATGATGACCCGGTCGGCAATCCAGAGGGCATGGTCAGGAAAATGGGTTGACTTGATAAAGGTGTACCCTTCGTCGCAGAGGGCGATCAGCCCTTCCAGGAGTTTGATCTGGTTGCCGTAATCCAGACCATTTGCCGGCTCATCCATGATGAAGGTATGTGCTCCCTGGGTCATGGCCCTGGCAATGAGAGTCAGCTGGCGCTCGCCGCCACTGATCCGGGTATAGGGCCGGTCCTGGAGATGCAGTATGGACAGCTTGTCAAGAGCGCCGAGGGCGATGTCCATATCCTCCGCGGAAAAACGGGAAAAGAACGTCTTGTGCGGTATCCTGCCCATGAGCACCACGTCGATCACCCGGTAGGCAAAGGACGCCCGGTGTATCTGGGGCACATAGGCAATGCTCCGTGCAAGGGTCTTCTGCCGCAGGGTGGAGATGGACCGCCCTTCGAACAGGACCCGGCCCTTTTCAAGGCGGTAGAGTCCGAGAAGGGTCTTGAGCAGGGTGGTCTTTCCACTCCCGTTCGGCCCGAGGAGCGAGATTATTTCCCCCTTGTTTACCGCAAGGGATACGTCCCGCAGGACCGGTTTGTCGGGGAAGCCAAAGGTGATATTTTCAGCAACGAGCAGCATCGTTACGCCCAACCTTTCCGTGCGTTTTTCAGCACCAGTATGAAAAAGGGTATACCCATGAGGGAGGTGACGATCCCCAGTGGGATCTCAACGGTAAAGAGCATCCGCGCCACGTCATCCACCGCAATCAGATAGATGGCACCGATCAGGGCGGCAACCGGCATCAGGAGCCTGTTGTCGGGGCCCACGAGCATCCGCGCCACATGGGGGATGATCAGGCCGACCCAGCCGATCATGCCGCCGATTACAACGGTCAGGGCACTGATGAGGGTGGCAAGGAAGATCAGGGCCATGCGGATGCGTGTCACATTGATGCCCAGGGATTTCGCTTCGTCATCGCCCATGCTCAGGATATTGAGATAACGGGAAAAGAGCAGCAGGCAGAGGATTCCACAACAAATGGGGATGGAGACAAGGTAGACGGTCTTGCCGTCCGCCAGGGAAAGCCCGCCCATGAGCCAGTAGACGATGGCGGGCAGCTGGTTGTATGGGTCGGCCGTGTATTTGACGATGGAGAGGAGCGAGGTGAACAGGGCGCCGCTGATGATCCCGCCGAGGATCAGCATCAGCAGCCGGTCTCCGTGGTAGAGCCTTGCGATGCCCACGGCGATGAGAACAGCCAGAAAACCGCAGAGAAACGCGCAGGCCTGCACGGCAAACCAGCTGCTGCAGGCGATCATCCCCAGTGCGGCACCAAAAGATGCTCCGGACAGGACCCCGAGGAGTCCCGGAGAAACGAGCGGGTTGATGAACATGGCCTGGAAGGCGGTTCCTGAAACGGACAGGGCGGAACCGATCAGGGCAGCGGCGACGATTCGCGGCAGCCTGATGTCCAGGAGGATATTCGAAAACAGGGCGTATTTCTCCTTGTCCAGCGAGCCAAAGCCTGCTGAAGTGGCTAAAAACTCGAAGAGTTCGTGGAGGGTTATCTCGTATTTGCCCAGGGTAAGGGAAAGCAGTGCCGTGAAGATGAGAAGAGAAACCAGGCAGGGTATCCAGATGTTCTTTTTCACTGATGGGTGTTCTCCTCGCTGTGGTAGTACGTATTCAGGGGGTGAGTCGTAAGGTTTAAGACTCAAGGCTGATGGCTGATGGAAAAGGCCGTACCTCCTGCCTGACCTGCCATTGTTTTCTTCATTTGTTAAGGACCCTTCTGATCTGGGTGTCAGACAACTCGGCATGCAGGAACAAGCGGTAGAACTCCCGCGTCTCTTTCACCATGTCCAGCGGCACCCTCTCCGGGTAGAGGGTATTTGCCAGCCACTTGATGCCCAGCAGACGCATGTACGAGGGAGGCCGGTCGAACCAGTTGAACGGCGACCTCGGTATCAGATAGACCCTGCGGTCCTGCACGGCCCTGATGTTTTTCCAGCGGGGATCAGAGAATACCCGCTGATAAAACGCCGGTTCCTGAACCACGATTACCTCCGGATTCCAGACCAGCACCTGTTCCATCGTGGTCTTCTCCATCCCCCTTTGGGTTCTTTGCGTGCATTGGAAGACGTTTTTGCCTCCCGCGTAGTTGATGAGCTCCGCATGTACCGACCGGTCGCATTCGCTGCTCAAACCGTTACCCCCTTCCGCGTAGTAGACCCGCGCCTTCTTGGCGTCGGGGATACCGGCAACGGCACGCTGTATTCCGGTCAGGCTGCGGTCCGCGTATTCGGCCAGGCGGCGTCCCCGCTCTTCCCTGTTCAGCAGTCTTCCGAGAAACCGGAAGGTGTCCGCATAGCGGGGAAGATCCAGCGCCATGATATGGATTATCGGTTTGCGGATCCGCTTCAGTGCCTCCTCGGTCTTGTCTTCCATGCTTGATCCCTGCCATCCGGATATCAGTATCAGATCCGGGTTGACCTTGATCAGTATCTCGATGTTGGCCGACTGCCCCTGTCCGTACCAGCCGCCAATCACCGGTAGCGAGCGTATCCTCTCGGGAAAAAATAGCCTGTCCCCACCATTTTTCGGCGCGTTCCAGCCGACGAGTAGCGAGGGGTCCATGGCGTAGAGAATACTTGTAACCGGGGGAGAAACACCGTAGATCCTGGAAATCTTTACCGGTACCTCTACTGGGCGGCCGTCCATGTCGACGATTTCACGAGCTTCCGCCTGAAAAGCGGGCAGGAGAATCGCAAGGGAGAAAATAGTTCCGATCAATGGTGCGATTATTTTACTCATCCGTATAAACCTTGCATAAATTTGGAGCAGAGATACGTCTGCCCGGCTCAGGCCACTTTCAGGTTTTCTCTTCCCGTGAAAAAGGAGGCGGCCGGTCTGGGCGGGGCCGGTTGCCGAAGCAACCCGTTGGAATAAGTGGAAAAGACTTGATTCGTGCGGGTTTTGCCAAGCCTGATGCTCAGGGGGGCGAGGTGGGCGAATGAAGAGCCGTATGGCTATGTCTGTTTCCGCCGTGTTTCACCGGTTTGTGAAACAAAAAGGCCGGCGAAGTTGGACACCCGCCGGCCTTTAAAAACCGTAGTGTTCACTCCTTTCCAAACACGGGAGGCGACGCTGTTTCCGGCGTCACCCATAGCCCGATGCCCATAGCCAATTGCCGTAGGGTCAGCGGGTCGGAGAGACAGATAGATAAAAGTTGCTAAAAATGATGGGTTCTAAGTTGTGAAAATTATGATTTTCCTTTTTGAGTAAACGGTACAACCTGCAGATGATGGTTAGCATCACTCCTTATCCCACCAAATGACGGCCCAGCATATCCTCCTAGGGTACGACATCATCCATTTACCATCTTTGCAGACAAGGTGCTCCTTCAGGAATGCCTGCAAAATATTCGCTTCTTCGGGTGCTGAAACCTCCATCTTGGAACTGAGGAGAGTAAAAGCGTCTTCGTGACTTTCATAAGTATTCCGTTCCTGGTAGGTGATAAAGTTCACATTGGCACGGATACCCATCCGGTAGAGCAGGTTGCAGAGGTAAATATAGTCTGGGCCGGGATTCAAGTCTCTGCCAAGTGCTCGGAAGATACGTCGATCATGGGGGCCATCTCCGACAATGGTGGAGACATAGACCCGCTTGCGCGCGGCCTTGTTCAGCTTTTCCAAGGCACTTTCGAAATCTTCTGTAATCAGTGAGCGCGAAGCGAGTGCCACGTCATGCTCGCCGATACCCAGTGCGTTCCAGTCATCCTCCCATGCTCCCTGGACCGTTTGGATAGTGGTGATGTTCAGTTTCCTGGAGCGTTCCTGAAGAAGGGACAGCATCGTGCCCGAGATATCCAGAGCGGTAATCTGTTTTACCCGCTCTGCCAGGGGAATCGCGAGCGTACCTGCGGCACAGCCCACATCAAGAAGTGTCCAGTGAGGTTTCACCTCCAGCAGGCGCAGAAACTTTACTGAATAATCACTCTTGGATGAATTCCTTGCAAAGGCTGGAGCACGCTTGTCCCAATAGGCAGGAGCGGCGCTGGGAGAGGATTTCAGCTTTCTCTTCTCCCAGCAGATCCTGTTCCAGTCGATCTCCCTGATGTCAAGTGGTTCGTATCGGCGGTCTTTTGACGTGTCGTATTCATGACTCAGTTGCTCTCTGCTTTCGGGTTGCCCGTTCAGGTAGTGAATTGGCTTCATGGCTCGATCTCCTGGCCAACGTGTACTCTCCCAGAGTCTGACGAAATAACCCGCACTGATACCGATTCGCTCAGTATCAAATGCGGGTTCCGTTAAGCCTGTCTGGCGGCAGGGGACGAAGTGGACGCGTTTTGATTGACAGATTAGGTTGTTCGCGTCGCACAAAAGCGGCCGACGACAACAAGCTCCCGTCGGCTGTAAACTGCCGAAGTGTCTACTCCTTTCCAACCATGGGAGGCGACGCTGTTTCGGGTGGCACCCGCAGCCCAGTTCCCTGGAGATGGCCGAAGGGAAGACGGGCCGGAGCAAACTCGAATTCTATTTCTCAATCCGTTATGTAATTAGTTACTGTACGAAATGTCAAGAAAAATATTCGTGATGGATTTTCTTATATTTTCATGAGACAAAATATATATGCTATTTCCGAAACCTCAAACATTCACTTTGCGTGAGAAGGTGAATTGAGGTATTATTCCATCCGCTGACTGGTTCCCTTTGTAAAATCTGAATGAAAGACCGGTTGGCTGATCATCGGTCGGTGCTTAAACATGTTTCCTGTTGCGCACCGGCAGGACAAGGAGTAAGTATATGGCAAGTCTCAATAAGGTAATGTTGATCGGGAATCTCGGCAAAGATCCTGAGGTTCGGTACACCACGTCGGGTACGGCGGTGGCGAGTTTCTCTCTCGCAACGAGTGAGCGTTTCAAAAACCGGAGTGGTGAATGGGAAGACAAGACAGAGTGGCATAACGTTACCCTCTGGGGTAGGCTTGCGGAAATTGCCGGTGAATATCTGGCCAAGGGAAAGACAGTCTATATCGAGGGTCGCCTTCAAACCAGAAAATGGCAGGACCGCGATGGCCGGGACCGGTACACCACGGAAATAGTGGCAGATAAGATGCAGATGCTTGGTGGTAAAGGTGAAGGCGGAGGCGGAGGGCGTCAGGGTTCAGGAAAGAGTTCTGATGGCGCCGGACAAGGTGGTTCACCGGGCTATGAAGAGCCGGTATTCAATCCTGATGACGATATTCCGTTCTAAGATAGTGTCGTTTCTCCGGCAATGACAATGCGGTTCTTGCCGGTCCTCTTGGCATGGTAGAGGGCATCATCTGCAGCTTTTACCAGTTCGTCAGGAGTGTTCCCATGGTCAGGAAATGCTGCAATACCGATACTGACGGTGATTCTTTTGCCCTGTATCAGCAATGCAGCGATTTCATGCTGAATTCTCCCGGCGAAGGCGACTGCATTCATCTCTTCCGGTGAGCAGGGCTCTTTTGCAGTTGTACTTATCGGGGTTTCAGGAAGGATAATACCGAATTCTTCTCCACCATACCGGCAGGGAATGTCAATATCGTAAGGTGGGTTTGTTTCACTTCGACGGACGTTTTTACGTAATATTCCGGCGAGTTCCTTGAGAGCCCTGTCCCCTTCCAGGTGACCGAAGGTGTCATTGAATTCCTTGAAGTGGTCAATGTCCAGAAAAATAATGGAAAAGACGTGGCCGTAACGGATTGACCGCTGGATTTCACTGTTGAGTCCCTTGAAAAAATAGCTTCTGTTGTATAATTTAGTTGTCTGATCTTTAACTACCAGTTGCTTCAAGGAAAGTTCTTTTCTACGATTTACTCTGACAATATGGGACCCAATGGTTGTCATCGCTACCATCATGACCACAGTCCATGTCCAAAGGAGCAGGGCGTAGCGTGGATCCTGCTGCTGGTCTTCCGTGATAAAGGGAAAATCAACCGGATTCAGAAGTTCACTGGCCTCGGCCGCGATAAGTATGCCAAAAGCCAGGATCGTTACAATGCAGAAGATCCAGGTGTCTCGTCTGCGCTCCAGGAGCAAGGACGCTTCCAGTGTGAGGAAAGGGTAGATTGCCCAGAATGGGCTGAAAACGCTCCCGCAATAATGGATCAAGACAGTTGTTGCGATAATGTCCAGCAAAATCTGGAGATGATTGGATAGGGCGAAGTGGCTCAGTTCGCGGTAGAACAGATGATAGAAGAGATTGTAGCAAGCTGTAGTCAGGAGGGTGCAAGCCGGGATGGTAAGCAGGGCAGTGTCGTGGGAATAGTCGTGGCTCGAGGAAAGCAGCAGGCTCCCTGCATACAACCCATAGACGCACAGCATGAGGAGAAAAATCCATCGCATCCTGATAATCAGGAGCATGTGGCCCTTTGTTTTAGCCAATTTTTCCAGCTCCTGACTTGTGGGATCCCCTTGGTAGCACCCGAGATGACGCACAAAGATCTTGAAGAGAGCGGTTCTTTCTAAGTCCTGTATTTTCATTGTCAGAGTGTATCGGGGGGCCGAACCTCCTTTTGTCCTCGAAATATTGAAGGCCTGCGAATCTGTCTTTGGATAAAAGAGGATTGTTGATATTATATCTCAAGGAAATATTATGTCAAGCAATAAAAATCACTCTGAGATAGGGGTGAGGATTAAAGAGATTCGTCTGTCTCGTGGTCTTACGCAAAAAAACTTTGCAACTTCGCTCGGAATAGTCCAGGGTTTTCTTAGCGATGTGGAGCGAGGCAGAAAACTGCCTTCCGAAACGCTATTGATAGCGTTGTGTCATCTCTACGAGATAAGTGAGGAGTGGCTGTTCACTGGTGAAGGAGAGATTTCCCGGAAAGTGTTCCCCCGGGAAGAGATGGAAAAATATGTTGCTTCGACGATACCGCTCCTTAAGAGGGTGCCACCGGAATTTCCGGATGGAATAGAAGATCAGGACATTTATGATCGGATTTCCCTGCCCGGGATTCCCGAGGGTTGTTATGCCTTTTTTTTCTATGGAAATTTCATGGCGCCCACGGTTCATGATGGTGACATTATCATTTTCACCGAATATGAAAACTTTGCCAATGGTGATATTGTGCTGTTGAACAACCTGTGGGGGGAGACAATTCTGCGGAGATACCGAATGAGAGACGATGAGGTGCTTCTTTCTCCTGACAATCCCCAGTACCGTCCCTTCCGGCTGGAAAAAAACACGCGGATTTTTGGCAAGGTTATCGAGATATGGCGGAAGGTTAAGTTTTAACGGACCAGAACAGTTCGGCCTGTTGTCCAAGATGCCGGAAAAGAAAAGAGCGAGGTCTGAAGCACAGGCCCCGCTCTTTTTTTAGGTTTCGTGCACTATTTCTGAACCCAACGCCCGTTTGCCAACTGAATCCACCATCCTGCTTTTGCTTCTTCCCTCTTTGTGTCGGCATACGTTGCTGCTGCTTTGGACAGTACTTGGCTCAATGCATCTTTTGTTTCCGGCTGTTTGTTCACCCGCAGGATCGCTTTTGCCATGTTGATGATAACGGTCTTGCGGTTGCTGTTCTCCGCTTGAACGATAGCCTGGGCACTCCCCGCTTTGGATTGGTCCCGTATGGCAACTCTTCCGTCGACCGCTTCGCCGACAACCCCGCTGTCACGAAGAGCGTTCAACTGGGGAAGACGGGCGCGCATCTCCTCGTATGCCTGCTGAACTTCGGGCATTCCGGAGAGTTCTTCTGCCAGCTTGTTTCCCAGGTCCTCCGCCCATGCTTCGGCAGCAAAACTGATGACGGGAATAAAGCTTAGCGGCTTTTCGGCAGGCATTTGTTGTTCGGGTAGCTGTTGCAGATCTTCTTTCGGTTGCTGCTTCAGGAGCATTTCGTCCAGGGATTTGTATGCCTGTTTCACATCCTTCTCAGGGAAATAGACATTGACCGTGATAAAAGCACAAGCGGCCAGAAGTCCTGTTGCTGCAGCAATGACCCATCGAGTGAGAGCCTTTTTCATGACAACCTCCATTTTTCATAGTCTGTTGAGAGAAATATACCACAGTGGCTGAGGGAAACAAAGAAGGTAAAAACTGTCAGCCGTATCATGCCGGTTGTCGAGGAGAATCAGCAACAGGGCCACTTCTCCCGTTTTTGCCTATTCAAGCCATTTGAGATCAGTTTGAACGGGCTGCGTCTCCTTCCCCCCTCCTTTGCCCCGTGCAGCCGCATCCCGGATCGATTCAAGAAGGTGGTCGAGGGCTATCCGGTTCTGCACCGGGGCAACGGAAACGCTCAAATCTTTCATGCCCAGGAAGTTTGTGTGCGAAATGTTGAGTTTCTCAAAGGTAAGGAAGTTTTGCTTGAGAAAGGCGCTTATCTCTCCGTTGTCATAGGGACGATCATTCTGGAAAAAGAAGCCTCTCAGCTTTTTCCCGGCAAGTTTCTGGAGAAATTCCTTGCTGACCAGCATCTCTTCTCCTTTACCGGTGCGCGTCCAGAGGTTCACAAACCCCGTCAACTCTTTCAGCCCGCTTTTACTGTTTCGCAGACTGAGAATGCCGTCGACCCTGCCGGTGATATAGCCTTTAATTGAAGGAAAAGAGTCGCAGAATTGTTTGAGACTTAGATCGTTGAGCAAGAAATCCACTCCGTATTCCGGAGTTCCCTTCAGAATCAGATAGCCGCTGCCAAGGAGTTTTCCGTCATAAAGGTTCAGTTCGATTGGGGAGACCTTCATGATTCCTCTGGACGCACTGATAGATAGTGAAATTATCCCTGTTTCGAGTGCTCCAAAATGGATCGTGCCGATTGAGACGTGGTTTCCTGACCCGGAACTTTTGTTGAGACCTTCCAGGATTCTGGAATAATTTTCTCTGCTGTAGCTGAATGGAGCGTGCTCCGGTTCGCCTCCCTGCCAAGGGAATTCCAGGGAGAAGGGGAGGCTCCCCTCAATTCCGGTAACGGTGATTTTCTGAGATGGAATCTCCAGTGATGCCGATTCAAGAGAGAGGGTGCCGTTGATTCGGGTGCTGGAGCCATGAAGTTCAGCGGAGCCAGCAAGTGAGCATGATCCTTCGCAGGAGGCTTCCTGAAGATTTCGAGGGAGCGCATTGGCAAAGGTGTCAAGCAGTGAGTTAATGGTAGCAGAGGGTATGCTGAAGGAAAGGTTTCCCTCTCTGTCGGCAGAGGCAAAACGCTCTACCGTTCCTCCAATCCGAAGGGACGTCCCGCCGGAAAGGCGCAGGATACCTTTCTTCACGGTCAGGTTTTTCCTGTGGATTGTTGAATCGAAAGTGGCGGCAATTCCAGTTGCAAGGGTTTTCCCTGAAGAACCTTTCAGTGAGATGTCGCCCCCTGTTACTGCAATATTTCCATCAATTCCGCTTTGCTGCGTATAGGTGCCACTCAGAAGGACGTCTGCTATACCGGCTGAGATGCGAGGTGAGACTTTACCGGGTAAAAGACTTCCAAACTGTTCGAGTTCCTGTTTCAGAAGACTGGCCGTGAAAGAAGTCTCTTTGGATTTGGAAAAAATCCCGGTGTGGACCCGTGCGGAAAGTGTTCCTCCGAGAGAGTGTCCCTTGATTTCCGCTCCGACATTCTTACCATCTGCATTGAGACGCACAACACACGATGCCACAGGTTGATTCCGGTATGCTAGAGATGTTACGGAAATATCGGATGTTCCCACCAGGGAACGCTTGTTATCTTCAGTGAAGTACCAGGCCTTTATTTGCCCTGCTATGCCGGAGGCGGTCAGGTCACCGCTTCTGACCTCAGCACCGGCAAGGCTGGCGAAAAGAGGAATCTGCTTCTTGTCCTGACCGTCTTCCTTCAACGGCAGTCTTCCGCGAATTTCCCTGGCTTGGATTTGAGTTGAGGCAAAGGTGCACAAGACTTTTTGGAGAGTTACTTCCCGACTTCTCACGGTGAAGCCTGTTTTTGCGGAAAACGGCTTGTCGTCGAGATTCCCGCCAGACGCTTCCAGCGAACCACTGGCGGAAAAAATGCCTTTGTTTCTTTGCATACGTGAGAAGATCGCGGTCTTATTGAGGGAGATCCGGCGTTTAGATGACGTACCAGCCATAGAGACAAGGTCCAGTGCTGTCATCCCGCTAAAATCCTGCGGGGAGGTACCGGAGAGTTTTGCCGTGGCAGTAACTTTCCCGGAGGTAAGGCGGGTTGTTGGCAGCTTTTTTGCCAGGAACCCGTCCAGTGAGGTGAAGGGGATGTTGCGAGCAGAGCAGTTGAGCGTAAAAGGGACTGGTGCCGTGTCGAGATACTGAAATGATCCTCTGAGAGGTATCCCGGCAACCATAGCTTTGATTGTTGGTGCTGCAAGTTGTGTTGGCTTGAAACGGGGGCTGAAGAGTGCGGTAAAAGGGATGGAGAGGGAATCGATCAGAGGAGTATCTTTCTGCCTCTCGGTGAAAACCTTACCGATAATCCGCCAGTTTTGTGCCGTTTTGCTCAGGGAAAAGTCGGCAGCTCCTCCGGTAAGGATGAGCTGTTTTGCTTGAACCAGGGCAACCCTTCTGAGGGAAAGATCTCCGGTAGCCGTGGTAATCCCTTTGCTGCGGTCTCCTTTTAACTCAACCCCGCGTGAGGAGATTTCCCCTGACAAGGAGATCTCCCGTTGTGTGGATACCGGCAACCGGGAAAAGAATGAGCCAAGGTCGATTTTGTCGGGAGTCAGCTGAAGGGTGAAGGCACTTTCTTTACTGGCTTGCTGCATCGAGCCCCTGGCCCTGATTGTCATAAGGTTATGGACGGTAAGCTCTGCGCCGGTGAGTTCTGCACTGTCGGCCTTAAAATCATAACGGGCCTCTACATTCAGATGTCCCTCAATCGGTAGACTTTTCTCAGAAAAAGAGTATGAGAGCTGTCTGAAAGAAGTGGCAACCTGGATCACGAGGAGTTTGTCGCGCAGATCCGCGGAAAGAGTCAGTTTTCCCAGTGCATTCTCAAAGTGAAGAGGGGGCTTGCCATGCAGGAACTGTTGCAGCGGTGCGAGGGACAAGGCGGGGGCATCCGCCGTAACATGAAAGACAGAATTGTCGCCCAGATGACCTTCTGCCGTCAACCGAAGAGGATTGCCCTTGGCATCTTTCCCTGAGAGTGCCAGTTTCGAATTCGTTGTCCCTTTGGTTGAGAAATCAGTAAGCGACAGGCCCAGCTTCGCAATCGTGTAGTCGTTTATTCGGATGGAGGTGTCCTGCAAGGAGAATCGCTTTATTACGATTTCTTCCGTTGGTTTTTCTTTCTTTTTCGAAAAACGCTTCAGCAGGGAGGAAAAATTCCAGCTGCCTGGGGAATTCTTTTCGGCAATGACGCTGAGCCCGATAACTTCCAACCTGGACAGGCTCCGTTTTCCCTGTATCAAGCCAATGATGTCTGGTGTGAGAGAGATTGTGCGGGCGGAAATCATCTTTCGGTTTGGGAAGCCGGGAGGGCCTTCAATAACGATGCCGTTCAGGTAGATAGTTCGTCCGGTCACGGTAAGTCCGTCAATGGTAACCTTGTGATTGCACCATTCAGACATGGTGCGCCCCAGATAATCAGTGGCCATTGGGGTGGCCAGCAGGATCCGAAAAAGGAGATAAACAGAGAAGGCGGGAAGCGCTACAATGATAAACGACCTGGAGACGAGTCTTTTCCAGGGAGGTGAATCGGACACTTTTTTTGCGCGAGGTTCATTCATGATGGCTCTATCGTTTTATCTCCTGAGGAGTCAGAAGTTGTTGTATGGGTGCCTGCAAAGGGAGTCACTTGGGGTGCAGAGTTGAAAGCATGCCGGTTCCGAATTCCGATTTTCTGTGAAATCGCTTTCACTGTTCAAGTATATCGCAATTCCGTTGTGGAAAGGATTTCTTTCCTGACGGAAGATGAGCATACAGGTTAAAAAAAAGCCCCGCAACGGGGCGGGGCATTCCTTTAGTCGTTATATAATATGAACTGAGGGTTTTAAGCCGCCAGGGTAGTCAGTAATTGGCTCTCCTGGAAGCGTAAAGCAGCCGTATTCCCGTAAAGTGCAGGGTGCCTGCCGGCTGAAATCAAAATTCCCATTTTTAAACGCGATTCAATCACTGCCTGGAAAGTCCGGCAGGACGGAGTGGCGCTCAGCCCTATTTCTTTTTGGTGGGTGCTACGGCTGCTTTCAGGGCTTTGCCGGGACGGAACTTGGGAACCTTTGCTGCTGCAATCTTAATTTCCTTGCCTGTCTGCGGGTTTCTGCCCACACGTGCTTTCCTGGTAGCGACTTCAAAACTGCCGAAGCCAACAAGTGTTACCCTGTCACCCTTTTTAAGGGCAGCGCTTACTGCATTGATAAATGCTCCTACAGCCTTTTCCGCTGCTGCCTTAGTCAGGTTGGAAGATTTTGCCACGGCCTCCACGAGTTCTGCTTTGGTCATACTGGCCCTCCTTTAAAGATGTAAGGATAAATTATCTTTACTATATACGTTAAATTGGAGTTTGCAAGGGATAATTTAACGGAAAATCTTTTTTTTTCAGGGAGAAAAGGCAGCAAAATCGGGCATTTTGGTACCTTTCATAGTCGTAGAGTGGCGATCCGGGCCTTGTTTGCTGCCGATGTTCAACATAACTTCCTGATATCATACGAGTTATTGCCATGGTACCGGCGGTGGTTTTATGGCAGGCTCCTGGTGCTGCTTATCTTCACCATATTCAGTCGGTTCCGTTCCTGCCACAAAGCATTCCATTATGTTGTTCGGTTGCCCCTGCTTGGCAAGAAGCCCGGTGGTAGGGTCGATAGACACAAAGGAAACATCCGGTGGCGTCACGAACGGTTGTACAGGGGTATTCGCAAGGGCTTGGCTCATGAAGCCTGTCCATATGGGAGCAGCTGCCTGCCCACCGGAACCTCCTGCACCAAGGGACCTCTCATGGTCATAGCCAACCCAGACGCCGGCAATAAGTTGGGGAACGTAACCGATAAACCACGCGTCTTTCATGTCATTGGTGGTACCGGTTTTGCCTGCAACCGGACGGCCGAGGGCTTTTGCCCGCTGACCGGTGCCGCTGGTAACGACGCTTTCCATCAGATTTGTGATGATATAGGATGTTTCCGGTGAAATGACCGGGATGGCGGAAAGAACTGTTCCGTCCAGAGAGGCTTCGGGTTCATCCTGGATTTCCTGGGTGGCGGATGACATTGTGGAAAGGACCGGTAATTTCGGCGGCACAACTTCTTCCAGGGTTCTTCCGTCTCCATCCACTACCTTGGTAATGAAGTATGGGGTCGTTCTGAAACCACCGGAGGCAAAAACAGCATAGGCAGAGGTGAGTTCCAGCGGGGTCACGCTCGATGCGCCGAGCGCAAGGGCAAGGTTTGGGGAGAGTGTTGAGGTTATTCCAAGTTTCTTTGCATACTGGATGGCATAACCTACTCCAATGTTTTCCAGAATCTTGATGCTTACCACATTGATAGAGTCGGTCAGAGCCTCACGCATTGTCACCGGGCCGCGGTATTTATTGTCATAATTGTGCGGCTTCCAGCTCTTTCCCGGGTTTATGTCAAATTCGATCGGTGCATCGTCGATTATCGATGCAGCCGTCATTCCCTTGTCCAGGGCTGCGGCATAGATGATTGGCTTGAATGCGGAGCCGGGGTTTCTTCGGGCCTGCATCGCACGGTTGAACTGGCTCCGGCGGAAATCGTATCCTCCAATCATGGCTTTTACGGCACCACTTTTCGGGTCGAGAGCTATCAAGGCAGCCTGGGCAAGTGGTTCCTGGTCCAAGGCAAAAATCGCTCCCCGCTTGTTGTTATCCGGGGTGACCAAGGATACTTCGAGAACTGCTCCCAGGGAAATAGCCTTTTTCTCTTTTTTCTCATCTGTTCCGTAGTGGTCCAGCAAGGGGACCTTGCCGGCCCACGCCATATTTTTCTTTCCCATGGTACCGATTCGGTCGCCGACGCGAAGGGTGAGTTCCTTTTTTGAGGGGTTAACCGCGACCACAACACCCTGATAGGTCTCGCCCTCTTTCAGGTTGGTGGTGCTGATGCCCTGTTCAACCTTGCGGCAGAAAGGTTCGATCTCTTCCTGGTTCAGTCTGCGAACCGGGCCTCGAAAACCCTGCCGTTTGTCCACGGCTTTGAGTCCGTTCACGACGTTTTCATAGGCAGCTTTCTGCATAGTGGCGTTCATGGTGGTGTATATTCTCATGCCACCCTTGTAGAGGAGGTCTTCGCCGTATTTCGCTTCGAGCTGGATGCGGATGTGCTCAAGGAAGTATGCAGACTGGTCACTGTTCATTTTCTTCAGTGAAGTGATAACGATTGGGGTTTTGCGGGCATGTTCTGCTTCGGCGCTGGTGATGTATCCTTCTTTTACCATTCTTTGCAGCACGTACTCCTGTCGTTCCCTTGCCCGGTCGAAATGTTTGATGGGTGAATAGAGTTCCGGCCCCTTCGTTAGACCTGCCAGCATGGCCATCTCAGCCAGATTAAGGTTTTCCACATCCTTGCCGAAATAGGTTTCGGCTGCGATCTCGACTCCATAGGAGCCGCTGCCCAGGTAAATCTGGTTCAGATAGATATAGAGGATTTCTTCCTTGGAAAGCTTTTCTTCCATGCGCTTTGCCAGAATGGCCTCCTTGATTTTGCGGGAAAACTTTTTTTCCGGAGTCAGCAGCATGGAACGTGCAACCTGCTGGGTGATTGTTGAGGCCCCTTCTTTTTTGCTCATCGTCATCAGGTTTTTTAGCGCGGCCCGGAGTATTCCAGGGTAATCGAGTCCACCGTGCTGAAAAAAGTTTGAATCTTCTGCTGAGACGAATGCCTGGATGAGTTTTTTCGGGATTTTGTCCACAGGCACCACGGTGCGGCGTTCCAGGTAAAACTCTCCCACCAGGGTGCCATCATCTGAGAAAACCTGGGAGACTATGGGTGGCTTGTAGTCAGCCAGACGGTCTACCTTTGGCAGGGAAGTCAGGAGGTACAGATAGTATCCACCTAAGCCAACCGTGCTAATCAATGCCACGATGGCCATCGTAACCAGCAGGACAGGCAGTATTTTTTTGCCGGATTTCCGGCGTCTGTTTCCTGGGGATTTTCCTTGTTCCGGGTTTGCCGCCATAGTGATCGAACTCCGTTCATATAGGGGTAAAATTGGTGAATCTGTGAAGAATAGACCATCTTGTCACGTAATATCAAGGGATAACTGGTATGTTTCATGCTCTGCGGCTATTCCTTTCCAGCACTTTTCCCTTGCCATGGGGGCCTTGACCGGTATAATACGGTTGTCTTTAGACCCTGTGAGGCATTATGGATACTCCCTCTCTCAATACTATCCGCAACATAGGAATCATCTCCCACATCGATGCCGGAAAGACAACGGTATCGGAGCGGATTCTCTACTATGCAGGTGAGACCCACAAGATGGGAGAGGTGCATGACGGTCAGGCGGTCATGGACTGGATGCCCCAGGAGCAGGAACGAGGCATTACCATTACCGCCACGACCACCACCTGCCGCTGGCGGGGGTACTGGATCAACCTCATCGATACTCCGGGACACATTGATTTTACTATCGAAGTTGAGCGGAGCATGCGTGTGCTGGATGGTGCGGTTGCCATCTTCAGTGCCGTCGAAGGGGTCGAACCCCAGAGCGAATCGGTATGGAGGCAGGCAGACCGCTACGGAGTGCCACGGATCTGTTTCATCAACAAGATGGACCGGGTCGGCGCTGATTACCGGGTAGTCCTGGAGCAGGTGGAGAAGAGGCTTGGTGCTCATCCACTCCTGCTGCAACTGCCTTTTGGGAGTGAAGGAAGCTTTTCCGGAGTCATTGACCTCCTGGCCGGGGACCTCCTGCAGTTTCACGAGGCGGATCAGGGCATGACCGTGGAGCGATTTCCCCTCCCTCAGGAGATGAAAGCGGAATTCTGCGCAGCTCGAGAAGCTATTATCGAGGCTGCTGCCGATTTCGATGATTCCATTCTCACAGATTTTATTGACGGCATCTTCGTGGAACCGGCTCGGTTACGGCTAGCAATACGCAAAGGTACCATTGCCTCCCGGCTCTTTCCGGTTTTTCTGGGTGCTGCGCTCCGTAACAAGGGGGTACAGCCCCTGCTGGATGCCGTTGGAGAGTATCTTCCCTCTCCACTTGACGTTCCACCTGCAATCGGGATACTCCCCGGAACCGATGTCACGGAAGAAGTCCGCTGTGACACCAAGGCACCTTTCTGTGGATTGGCCTTCAAGGTTTTTTCCGATGAGGGGCGCAAACTTACTTTTCTGCGGATCTATTCAGGTACGTTGCGTCCGGGGTCAACGGTTTTTAACATGACACGAAACAGTCTGGAAAAGGTGGCACAACTCTTCCGGATGCATTCCCATAAAAGGGAACGGCTGGAAGAGGCTTCAGCTGGCGACATTGTGGCGGCTTCGGGACTCAAGGATGTCCTTACCGGAGATACCCTCTGCGATACTGCTCATCGAATTCTCCTCAAGGGCCTTTCCATTCCCGACCCGGTGGTCTCTCTGGCGGTGGAGCCGAAAGGGGCCGAAGATAAGGAGAAGCTGCCGCTGGCACTGGAAAAGCTTCAGTGGGAAGACCCCACTTTCCGTGTTCGAGAGGATGAAGAGACGGGCCAGACTATCCTGACCGGAATGGGAGAGCTCCACCTGGAGATCATTTCCGATCGCCTGCTGAGGGATTTCGGAGTGGAAGTGAAGACCGGCCGTCCACAGGTCGTGTTCCGCGAGACTCCAAAGCGTGGCGTTGAACATCGGGAAGTTTTCCGGCGTGAGCTTGACGGCAAGATTCACGGGGGAGAAGTTCTGTTGCGGCTTTCTCCGTTGCAGCGGGGGACGGGGGTGCTTGTCGTTTTGCCTTCGCCGGATGAGTCGCCCCTTCCGCCCGCTTTGCTGGAGCTTTTGGGTTCTTTGCTGGAACAGTCGTGCTCAGTTGGCGGCATATTCGGATACCCGCTGACGGATACGGAAGTGCGGATCCTGGAGGCCCCCCTTGAACCCGGCTTCACCACCGATACCGGTTTGCGTGCCGCAGCACAACGGGGCCTGATGATGGCCTTGCGGACTTCAGGTTCGGCACTTCTCGAGCCGATCATGTCTCTGGAGCTTACTGCTCCGGCTGAGTATACCGGCAAGGTTCTCGGTTCGCTGCAGAAAAAGCGTGGCCGGATTGAAGGCGTTACGTCCAGGGGGAGCCTCGAGATTATTCAGGCGAGCGTGCCGCTTGCGGAAATGTTCGGTTATATGTCTGAAATCCGGAGTGCTACCAAAGGCCGCGGAAGCTTCACCATGGAGTTTTCCCATTTTGATCTGGCTCCGGCCGAGACAGTGAAGCGATTGGGTTTACCCTTATAACAGGGACCATTCGGGTAGGAGATGTCAGGGTGTGAGGCTGACGATCAAAGACCTGAGATAGATCTCCAGTCGCCATCAGGAGATGGAAATGCCGGAAAGAAAAAATACCAAAGGAACTGTGCCGAAATCCGAGGATGGAGTGCTCAAAGGGAGCGGCATAGCCCTTGCGGAACTCTACAAGGCACTGAAGGCCATTGCCTTCTACCCGGAAAGCCACCCACTTCGAGAGGAGATACTCCGGCGGGCCTTCCAGGCAGTACGGGGCCTGATGATTGAAGGAGGTCTTTCTCTGGGGGTACATCGCTCAGGAGTCTCGTTCCTTGACCGTGAAGAGAAAATAGAAAGTAGCCGGATGACATTGGCCCTGGCAAAGGAACTTTTTACTCGTGAGATCCAGCGGCTTTTTTTTCTTCCCGAACTTTCCTTTTCCGATTTTACAGCATTTCTTGAGTTGCTGGCTCAGGAGCCTCAACGGATTATTTCCGATGGTGGCGTGGTCAAGGTCCTCTCCCAACGGGGTGTTACGACGGTTGTGGCCAACGAGATCAACATCTCGGCGGTTTTTACAAAGCATGCTTCAGGGAAGACTGACGAGACTTTTTTCGCGGAGGGGAACTTCCTTGGTGAGGGAGAGGGCTCCGGGGAAAAAATGGGTAGTGCAGAAGGATCGACTGATGACGTTGCCTCGGGAAAAGGGACCGGTTCTTTCGGAGAAGTGCCCTTGGAGAGCCTGGAAGATCTGACGGTAAAAGAGTTGTTTTCGCTGATGGAGAAGGAATCCGATGACACACGATACGGCCAGTTGGCCGGTCTGTTGGAGAGCAAAGGGTATTTCTTGAAAGAAGACGGTAACTTTGACCCTTTGTTCCAGATTCTCCTCGGCCTTTTGAACCAGAATACCGATGCGACACGGAGCGAAGTGCAGCGGGACGTGTCTCTTCGGACCTTTCATGATCTGGCCAGTGGACCAATGCTCGATCACCTGCTGGATCACCTGGAGGATGAGGGTTTCAATCAGAAGGAGATTGTCTATCTTATTCTGCATCACTTGGGAAAAGAGACCGTTGAAGCAGTTATCCCCCGACTTGTCGCCAGCGATTGCCAGTTTGCGAGGAAGGCTCTAACGACGGCTCTGCTCCGGTTAGGGCCTTCTGCGGTTTCCGCTCTGTTGACATTCCTGGCGGATAGCAATTGGCAGGTTGTTCGTACTGCCGTGGCGGTTCTGGGCGAAATGCAGGACAGGAATGCCGTAAAGGGGTTGATGCTGGCCGCCTATCATGTGGATACCCGGGTGCGACTTGAATCAATCCGTTCTCTGGCCGAAATAGGAGGAAGAGAAGCGACTGCAGTTCTTTTCGATCTTTTTCGTGACAAAAACAGGACCATCAGAAGGCAGGTTATCCTCTGGCTGGGAGTTACCAGGAATGAAAGTGCCCTGCAACCTCTTTGCGACCTGGTTATGGAACGGGATATAAGGGGTAAGAACGTTACCTTGAAAAAAGAGGCACTGCTGGCCATTGGTCGGATCGGGGATCCTCGATCCCTTGACGCGCTGGTTCGGTTGGTGGAGAAAAGACGCTTTCTGGCACTTGGCCGCTGGGAGGAGCTCAAGATTCTCGCTCTTGAGACAATCGGCCGCCTGGAGGGTAAAGAGGCTCTGGATTTTCTGCAAAAGACTGCATCACGGGGCGGACGGATCGGACAGGCGTCTGCGGCGGTATTGGAAAACATGGGGGATGGGTCGCGGAGTAAAAATGAATGAGATAACTCACCAGGATGCGCAACGGGCAGCGATGCTGCTGATGGCTTCCATCAAATCGGCGGCTTTTTATCCACAGGCCCATCCTGCGGTGCGCCAGCCTCTGGAAGAGCTTAACAGTATCTTCAACGACATGGTTCGAGTAAAGCCCGAGATTCACCTTGGCGTGGTCGAAGGGGTCTTTTTCCTGGAGGGCAACCTGTTTGTCTCGCCGAATTCTTCCGTTGCGGAACTTGCCGAACGCTTGATTGATAAAGGCATCTTTGCCATAACCCTGTTTGGGGGGGTAACTTCCGACGACCTGTTCCTGTTTGCTTCACTCCTTGCCCGAAAAAACTTTCCTGCCGAGCTTGTTTTCGAAGAACTGTCAAGAAAAGGCGTTACGACAATAAAGTATGGTATCGACGAGGTGCAGGATGGGTGTGCCGCCGAGGAGGGTGGGGCATCTCCTCTCCGTACCTACCACGATGCACTGGATGCCATACGCGGGACCATGAAAGACATCGAGCGCGGCAGGATTCCCGCCAGTGAACGGATCAATGAGGTTGTCGACAATATGGTCTCCCTGACGATCAAGGACCATACCACCATGCTTGGCCTTGCCATGATAAAGGATTACGATAATTATACCTTCAATCATTCCGTCAATGTCGGGATACTTGCCGTTGCCCTGGCCGCATATCTGGGAATGGACCGCGAAGCGCTCCGTGACACGAATACTGCCGGGTTGCTCCATGATATCGGCAAGATAAGAATTGAAAAATCCATCCTCAACAAACCGGGAAAGCTTTCCGGGGACGAGTATGAGGAGATGAAGAAACATGCGGAAAAAGGTGCTGAAATTGTAAGAGAAATGGAGAATATTCATTCGCGGGTTACGGATGCCGTACTCGGGCATCACATAAGATATAACCGCAGCGGATACCCGGAGTGGGCAAGGAAGAGGGATTTTGACCAGTTGGCCGATATCCTGGCGGTTGCGGATTGCTACGACGCAATCACCACCCTTCGCACCTATAATTCACCGGTTCCGCCGAGGGCTGCGCTGGACGTGCTGCGGAGAATTTCCGGGACATCCCTGAAAGGTGATCTGGTGGAGAAATTTGAGGAGATGATGGGGAAATATCCGGTGGGAACCCTCGTGAGGCTGGATACCAACGAGATAGCACTCGTGGTAAAACCCCATCCCCAAGAGAGCGCCGAGGCTGCGGTGAAGATAATCATCGACGCACAGGGGACTACCTTGGAAAAGCCCAGACTGGTAAGCCTTGCCCCGCAGGACGGGAGTCGCTATGCAACCATTGTCACCCAGGTTGATCCGCTCCTGAAAAATATTGATGTGAGTCGCTACTTTCTTATGTGAAACGCAGGGTACCGAGAGCCTGGGCCGCAGCTTCCCGGGTACGCTGATGGGGCGAGCAGAGCAGTTCCATAATCTTCACCTCAAGGGTTCCGTCACCGATATGACCCAGGGTGCAGGCTGCTTCCGCATCGAGAAGGCCGTCTCCTGCATCCAGAAAAGGCAGCAGAGCGGGGACGAGTGCAGGATCTTTGAAGTTTTTCAGAGCGGCAATAGTCTTTGCTTGAATGGTGGGATTCTGGTCTTTCAGCCCCTCCATAAGAACGGGGAGTGCCTTGGGATGGCCGAGGGTGCCGAGGACCTCAATTGCGACTGATTTAATGTTTTCCTCGGGCCGGGAAGCACAGTAACGCAGGGGGGGGATGACTTGTTCTCCGCCGATTCTGCCGAGGGCATACAATGCCTTTAGTTTGGTGCCGAGGTCGCCCTTTTTCAGGGCTTCGAGGATTTCAGGAAGGCTGCCGATACTTTCTAGGCGCTCGAGAGACTCCGCTGCGGCAACTCGAACCTCTTCGCAGGGGTCGGTCAGCAGCGCTGAAAGGGCATCTCTTCGCTTTTGCGTTGAACTGAATGATTTCATACAAGTTTAAGATAGTAGCAAAAAGCGGAAATTTAGCAACAATTTATTATCTGGAATCTTGATTCTGGGCCTCAGATTCCCAGAAAGGAGGAATGCATGAAGGAAAATATCAAAGCGGCACTCCTCTCCGCCCTTGTTCTGCCGGGGGTTGGGCAGTTTTATCGTGGCCGGACAGTGAAGGGTGGGGTTCTGGTGGTCCTGGTATCGATCGTACTGCTGATTTTTGTTGTTCTGGCAGTCCGGGCTGTTCAAGACGTTCTTCATGTGGTTCGGATAACCGGTAGAATTGAGGACGTTGCGGTTGTTGATAGCCTGCGCGGTCATTTGCCGTCCTTGCTTTGGCTCGGGGGTATACTTTTCTGTGTCTGGATATACGGGGTGGTTGATGCATTCCTTGGGAGTGGTTCGGCCAACAAGGACGAGCCGGGTAAATGATTTTTCCACGGGTTATTATGGCAGGCCGGAAAAGGCATTGGTCACACTATTGATTTGACAAATAGCCTTGATCTGTGGGATAAAATAGAACATTAAAAAAGGGGCCCCTCCCAAGGGGCCTTGTTTTTTTACCTGCAGGGTACGGAGAGATATATGTTGTTTGCTAAGGTTTTGGCCACTGGCGGTCGAGTCCCTGATAAGATTGTGAAAAATTCGTTTTTCGAGTATCTGGTCGAGGATGCGGATACCTGGATTTTTTCTCGAACGGGAATTCGTGAGCGTCGCTTTGCCGCCGATGACGAAGCCACTTCTGATCTTGCGACTGCCGCAGCTTTTCAGGCGCTTGAGGCTGGCAAGATTGACCCACTTGATCTTGATTGCATTATCGTCGCAACATCCACTCCGGACATGATTCTTCCCCCGACCGCCTGCATGGTGCAGAAAAATATCGGCGCAGCGAACGCGCTTGCCTTTGACATGAACGCTGTCTGCAGCGGCTTCGTCTATGCCGTGGAGGCAGCGGATAATTTCATCAAATCGGGAAAATACCGCAGGGTTCTCGTGATTGGTGCCGACTGCTACTCGAAGATTCTCGATATGCAGGATAAAACTACCTGCCCTCTCTTTGGTGATGGCGCAGGTGCGGTTATTCTGGAGTCTTCTCCAGAGCCGCAAGGCATTCTGACAACCCACATCGAGAGCGACGGCAGCCGTTGGGAGCTGATTCAGGTTCCCTCTTCCGGCACCCGCAAGCCCATCACCCCGGAGTCGATTGCACTCAGGGAGAATACTTTCAAAATGGCGGGCAGGAGCGTCTATACCTTTGCTACGGATGTTATTCCCAAGCTTGTTGCCAGGGTGACTGAAAAAGCGGGAATCACTCCAGCCGAGCTAAACTTTATCATTCCACACCAGGCCAACAGTCGAATCATTGATGTGATCACGAAAAAGACCGGGATTCCGGCGGAGAAGATCCTTCTCAATCTTGACCGTTACGGCAATACTGCCGCAGCTTCTGTCGGGCTTGCCCTTGATGAGAATATTCGCAATGGTGTCATCAAAGAGGGAAATCTCGTGATGATAATGGGTTTCGGCGGCGGCCTGTCGTGGGGCGGGATGCTGCTCAAAATCTGAAGGTTGAGACGATTTTTATTCCGCACAGCAGGAGAGCCTGCTGATATTCCGGGTGAACCCCTGGGCGCAAAGGCGCAGTCCTTCAGCCATGGATGGGTAAACGTGGGTCATATTTGCCAGGTCGCTGACGGTAATCCTGCAACGGATTGCCAGAGCTGCTTCATTGATAATATCAGCTCCCCGATGGCATGACAGGTGCACGCCGAGCAGCCTGCCGCTTCCTTCTTCCGCTACCATCTTGATTGCTCCGGCGGTATGGCCTGTTACCTGGGCCTTGGGTATGGCCGACACCGGGATGGTGTTGGTAGTTACCTGATATCCGGCTTTCCGGGCGGATTCTTCCGTGTACCCGACGGTTCCGATCTCCGGGTCGGTAAAAATGGCCATTGGTAGCGAAGAATAGTCGATCCGGCAGGAGCAGTCAGGCGTAAGCATGTTATCCACGGCAACGATACCTTCCCGGGCTCCAACTGTCGCAATCATCATTCCGCCTGTCACATCACCCGCTGCCCAGATACCGGGTGCCGTGGTCCGCATCTGGTCGTCTACCGTGACAAATCCTCTGCCGTCCACTTTCACCCCTACCTTTTCCAGACCTATTCCAGTCGATGCGGGAGCGGTTCCCGCGGCAACCAGCAGTTTTTCTGCCCGGAAAGTTTTTCTCCGTCCATCGCTTTCCGCAATCACTTCCACCGTGTTCCCTGTCTGCGTTATCTCCTGAACTTTCACGTCCGGGAAGAACTTCATCCCCTCCTTCTGTAATGCCGTCTGCACTGCCTGTACCGGTTCGGTTTCCACGTGGGAGAGGATGCGGGTACCATGTTCGAGTACCCGAACCTTTGTTCCCATGCGGGTGAACATCTGCCCCAGTTCTACTGCGATGACACCTCCGCCGATAATGATCAGTGACGAGGGGAATTTTTTGAGGAGCAGGGCGCTTCGACTCGTCAGGTAGTCGACTCTATCGAGGCCGGGGAGGGCAGGGATCAATGGAAAGCCACCGGTGGCAACCAGTATTCTGTCCGACCTGAGTACCTGCTCGCCAACTTCCAGGGTTTGTGGCCCGATAAACTTTCCGGTACCCTTGATCAGACTCAGGCCCGGTACTTCCTGGAGGACATCGAGATACTTGGTCTTTCGCAAACCTTTTACAACTTTATTTTTATGATTGGTCAGATGCTCCCAGTCAATGCCGTCCGTTACGGTTCCTACTCCTAGTAGCTCGCCGAGATGCGCTTCCTGCCGGAACAGGGCCGAGTGAATAAGGGTCTTGCTGGGGATGCATCCCCAGTTGATGCAGGTACCGCCCGGGGCGCTCTTCTCGATCATTGTTACCTTGAAGCCGAGAGTCCGGGCACGCAACGCAGCGGCAAAGGCGGTGGATCCTGATCCGAGAATTATGATATCGCAGTCTGTGGGCATGATGGAACCTCGCCGTGCAACTCTACCATAAACCGGTCCCTGGGCAAAGACTGGAAATTCTCCGGTTGGGTATTGAAGTGCTCCTTTCCTCGGCTGACAGGGATTAAATTTATGCAATTCGGCGGAAATTGATATATAGTTTCTTTCCGTAGGAGAAAATGAGCAACTCTGCCGGTTACCTACCCGATCATCTTTCAAATACAGTTTATTGCCGGGCAGAAAAATGTTGCCAGGGCAGGAGAACCATGGAATACCAAAAGATATTGAAGAAATCTCTCCTCTTCTCCGGACTGAACGAGGAAAACCTTGCTGAAGTAGCTGCCATTGCCACCAAACGCACCTATGGGAAAGGGGAGGTTCTCTTTACCGAAGGGGAGCCTGCCGAGGGTTTTTATCTGATTGCTTCCGGCACAGTGAAGCTGTCGAAGATATCTTCGGACGGCAAGGAAAAGGTCCTGCACTTTGCTTATGCTTCGGAGACATTTGCCGAAGCTGCTTTTTTCGGTGACGGCCGCTATCCTGCCGAAGGGCGGGCCCTTGAGAAGGTTGAGGCCCTCTATTTCCCCCGGGCTGCCTTTATGGGGATTCTGGAGCGGAACCCCCGTTTCTCCCTGAATCTCATCGTCACCCTGTCGCTCTCGGTGAGACGTTTCGCCCGTCAAATCGAGGAGCTCACTTTTGCCGAAGTACCGAGCAGGCTGGCGGGATACCTGGTTGATCTCGCAGCTAAAAAATCAACCAGCTTCCAGGGCAAAACCTATCTCGATCTGGAGATCAAAAAAGGTGAACTTGCCTCCCACCTTAGTACGGTCAGCGAAACGCTTTCCCGTGCACTCAAAAAGCTGAAGGAGGAGGGGGCAATCGAGGTTAAGGGAAGCCGGGTCGTTATCCAGAATATGGAGCGTCTGAAGGAAATAGCTGCAAAGTAGGAAAACGGTTCCTTGGTGGTAATCCCATCCATTGGTGCCGTGACTTTCCGTGGAATGTTCCCTCCGCACTTATCTGCAGTTTTCCGCAGCTTCCGTACCTGCTTTCGCCGCGCGTAGAACCTGCTGCAGGTGCCCTTTGCTGGTCTCGAGAGTTTCCGCTTTCATGGCATCCCTTGCTGAACGGAAGGCCTTGTAAAACTCCACCTCTGCTTCATGGCACGAGCATTCATCGGCACTGTTTTGTGCGCTCTCGGCGGCCAATTCGGATTTTTTCGCGTATTCCCGTACTTTGGCCAAGGACGATTCCCGCACGCCATGCAGGGCGTAGCGATAGGAATCAAAGCCGCTGTTTTCCATATCGGAGCATCCAGCCTGCGTCTGTGAAGGAACGAGGAGATAAAGCAGCATCATGCTGCAGAGCAGCTGTTTCATGGGATACCCTCCTGAATAGTATTTCTGCGCAGTCAATGTTCAGCGTCCGCAAACCGAAGCACATGAATGGTGTTGGAAAAATGATGATCTTTCACTGTTTCTAGCAGACAAATAGCGCATAATCAAATATTCTGTTTCTTGTCCAGTGACATTGTCCCCCGCGCTGAATCATTCCCTTTCCTGGCCCACCCTTTGTATTTGAAAGGAATCTGCGGACACACTGTCGGATACTTCCTTTACAATCAGCAGTGGAAGTATCTCATTGAATGAATAAAGGAATAAATATGCTCGGTCGACTCTTTCTGCTCTTTTCTATAGTCCCCATCATTGAAATCTGGCTCCTGATAAAGGTTGGCAGGGTAATTGGCGCCTTGCCGACTGTCTGCCTGCTTCTTGTCATTTCCATGGTGGGGGCCTGGCTGGCAAAGTCCCAGGGGCTCAGGACGGTCGCGGCCATTCGCGACGAACTCGCAGCGGGGCGGCTTCCGGCCTCAAGTCTGCTGGACGGTGCAATGATACTCGCAGGGGGGATCCTCCTGCTGACTCCCGGATTTTTCACCGATTTCCTTGGTCTCTTTTTTCTCTTCCCGTTGAGCAGGACCTTGCTCAAAAAATGGCTTGGGAGAGTTCTGGAGCGGGAGCTTTCCAGGGGAACAATAGTAATTCAGCGACGGTGAAGACGGGCCGGGGCGTCAGCGGCAGATGATGAGTCGCCATCTGGTCCGAGGAGGGTTTCTTCCGTGAAGCGTGAAGACAAAATACGTCTCAGTATCGCCCGCGAGGCTGCCCGCATCATGTACGAAGACGGGGTCAAGGAATACCGTGACGCCAAGCGCAAAGCGGCCAAGTCTTTCGGCCCGGAGAAGACCCTCTCGCTCGGTTCTCACCTGCCGTCCAACGCAGAAATACATGAAGAACTTTCCCGTCTTATCAGGATGAACGAAGGGGATGTCCATCCTGAGCGACTTCACCGGATGCGGCTCCTGGCCCTTTCCTGGCTTGAGCTGTTCGCACCATTCCGCCCCTATCTGGTGGGATCGGTTTTGGCCGGGACTGTCACGGAGCGGAGTGACATCGACCTCCACCTGTTTGCCGATTCTTCCGAAGAGGTGGAGCTTTTTCTGGCGGAGCGGGGTATCCCCTATGAACCGGAGACCGTCACTATCCGCCATGGCAGCGAGTTCCGAGAGTATTATCACCTCTTTCTGGACGATGACGGAATTGTTGTCGAATGCACGGTATATGATCCATCCGAACGGCACCAGCGGCCAAAAAGCAGTATCACCGGCCGTCCCATGGAGCGGGCTGACGCGAAACGATTACGGGAAATGATAGCGGTAGAGAGCAATACCTTCTCTGAATAACTGTAGGGGCGAAGCAAGGTTCACCTGCTTCGCCCATTCCTGTTGCCGAAAATGCGGGCGAAGCAGGTAAGGCTTTTGCTTCGCCCCTACGGTACAACCACATCCGTAAAATTGATCAGCATCAGAAAAAGACCTGCCAGGTTTTCAAAACCTGGCAGGTCTGACCAGACCAGTTACTACTGAAACTTCACGAAGAGCACCCTACATGAGAACTACGCTTCTGGAAATATTCGATGCCCTCCTTGCAGCTTATGGTCCCCGCTTCTGGTGGCCTGCCGAGACGCCCTTCGAGGTCTGCGTAGGGGCCATCCTTACCCAGAACACCAACTGGGGCAATGTGGAAAAAGCCATCGTTAACCTGAAAAGAGAGGGCCTTTTGTCGCCGGAGGGGTTGCGGGATATTCCCATCGAGCGGCTGGCGGAATTGATCCGGCCGGCCGGTTATTTCAATGTGAAAAGCGGGCGGCTGAAGGATTTCATCGGCTGGCTGTTTTCGGAACACAAGGGAAGTCTTGAGGGAATGTTTTCAGGCGACTGGCGAGAGTTGCGGGTTGATCTGCTGAAGGTGCGGGGGATCGGACCCGAAACGTGCGATTCCATCCTCCTTTACGCCGGGCATAAACCGTCCTTTGTCGTGGACTCGTACACAAAGAGGCTCTTTTCCCGTCTTGGCCTCATCTCCTCCACGGCTTCTTATGACGAGGTGCGCGCCCTGTTTATGGAAAACCTCCCGGCCGAAGTTGCGCTCTACAACGAATACCATGCTCTCATCGTCCAGCACTGCAAGGAACGCTGCCGCACCAAACCACTGTGCAGGGAATGCTTCCTCCGGGTCCGCTGTGAATAGTACCGGCAGGCATCAAACTTCACTTCCTGACGCATAGTGCGCTCCCCTGTCGAGAATCACGTCTTTCCAGTTCGTAGTCGATGGCATTCAGTACTTCGAACTTTTTCAGCGACCAGAGGGGAGCGATCAGGTGGTCCCTTCCTCCATCACCGGTCAGCCGCTGGACGGACATGTCCGGCCTGAGCCTCTCCAGGAAGTCGCAGACCAACCCAACGTAGTCATCTCGATCAAGCATCTGCACTTCGCCACGGGCGTACATGTCCGCAAGGGGTGTTTCCTTCATGACATGGAGGAGGTGGATCTTGACACCGTCTATTCCCAGTTCGTTCAACACCTTGGCCGTGCCCAGCATCTCGTTCCTCGTCTCTCCCGGCAGTCCGAGGATAACATGGGCGCTGACCCGGATGCCTTCCCTTTTGCATGATCGGACCGCTTTCTCAAAGGTTGGGAAATCGTGCCCCCTCCCGAGAAAGTCCAGTGTTCTGTCCAGTGAAGACTGGAGACCCAATTCCAGCCAGAAATATGTCTTCCGGGTGTATTCCCCCAGCAGCGCAATCGTTTCAGGCGGAAGGCAGTCGGGGCGGGTGCCGACAATGAGACCCACCACATCGTCTGCTGCCAGCGCCTCGTCATAGAGACGTTGAAGCGTCTCCGCTGGCGCGTAGGTGTTTGAGTATGCCTGGAAATAGGCCAGGAAGCGCTTGGCCTTGTACTTGCGGGTCATGACCTCTTTGCCCGCTTCGAGCTGCTCTGCTACCGGGACCCCTGCCTGGATGCCGTGGGCTCCCGATCCTTTGCCCCCGCAATAGATGCAGCCGCCTGTCCCCAGGGACCCGTCCCGGTTGGGGCAGGAAAACCCGGCGTCAACCGAGATGCGATGCACCCGGCAGCCGAAGACCCGTTTCAATTCGTCAGAGAATGCGTTGTATCTTTTTTCCATGGAATTCCAGACGGCTGAGGTTTTTGGGGACGTCTGCAGGCTGCCCAATCTCTTAAACAGTGTAGCCCATCAGTAATGGAAAGCGCAACAGACAGAAGAATAGTAGTATATCATTGATAAAAGTACATAGATCTGGTAGGTGAGATAGTGTCGGCGTCTGGTGCAACGTACGAGTGACAGGCTCCTAGGTTTTGATGATTTCATGCATGGTGCTGAGAAAGGTCTCGATCTCCTGATCCGTGGTGAACCAGCCGGGGCTTACCCGGATGGTGCCGGCAGGATAGGTGCCGATGGTGCGGTGAGCCCACGGGGCACAGTGAAGGCCGGTCCTTACTTCAATATCGTATTCCTGGTCCAGGGTGAACCCGAGCATGGCGGGATCCCTCCCTTCAACGGTGAAGGAGACGATGCCGCCCCGCTCCTTTTCCGGAGCGGGACCATAGAGGGTAATCCCCCGTAATCTGCCAAGTCCTTCCACCAGGTGGCGGGCGAGGGACATTTCTTTTTTTCGGATTGTCTCGATCCCGGTGCTGAGAATGAATTCCACCCCTGCCCGTAAGCCTGCAATGCCGGGGGTGTTAAGAGTGCCGCTTTCGAAACGGTCCGGCATTTCTTCCGGTTGCTCTTCACCACTTGAGTGGCCGCCGGTTCCTCCCACCACCAAGGGTGGCAATTCCAGGCCTTCCGCAATATAGAGAAATCCGGTGCCTTGTGGTCCCAGCAGACCCTTGTGGCCTGGTGCGGCAAGGAGACTGATTCCCATGGCCGTGACGTCGATCGGCATGACACCGGCAGTCTGGGCGGCGTCAACCAGCAGCGGTACACCTGATTTGGTTGCCAGATGGCCGATTTCGGCCAGCAGCTGAACAGTGCCGGTGACATTTGAGCAGTGGGAAAGGACGATGAGGCGGGTGTCGGCTCGGAGTGCTGCTGCCAGGTCACGGGGATTGAGGAACCCGCTCCGGTCGCAGGGTATCCGGGTGATTGACGATCCCCGTTTTTCGGCCAAGCGGAGTGGCCGGGAAACCGAATTGTGCTCCATGGTTGTGGTGACGGCATGGTCGCCGGGACGTAGCATCCCGGCGATTGCCAGGTTCAATGCCTCGGTTGCGCTGCTGGTAAATGCCAGGCGGGATGAGTCCTTGATCCCGAACAACTCTGCCAGGCTTTCCCGTGCCCCGAAAACGATGCGGGTTGCATCCAGGCCCCGGCGGTAGCCACCACGCCCGGGGCTGGTGCCGATCTCCCGGAGGGCATGGTCCACTGCCCGGTAGACCGATTCCGGCTTGGGATGGGAGGTGGCAGCATTGTCGAGGTAGATGGGCATGGTTGCTCCTAGGAGTCTGTCGGGCTTAGGAAGTCGATGCGAAAATTCGACTGGGCGAGGACAGATTTTGTCGATTTTGCTGGGCAATAGTTGTTCTAATGACCAAAAAAACGGCGGAATATGGACCGGACAGATGGATTTGCAGCAGACTTTACCTAAGTCCGACAGACTCCTAGAAACGGCTGCGCAGGGCAAAGTGAAAAACGACATCCGGGGCGGTATCAACCCACACATCTTCCGAAACCCCCACATCGAGGAATGTCTTTTCGCTGAAGCCGATTGTTCCTCCCGAGACCAGTTGGATGGAGCCGCTGTTCACCTGTTTCAGGTTGCTGCCGGTATAGAAGGAGGTATGGGCGTCGCCCTGGACCTTCAGTGCGAGCCATTGCAGGGGGCTCCAGCCGAAACCGAGGGAACCGAACCCGACAAGGTTACGCTGCTGGTCTTCCAGTACGTCGCCGTCGGTCAAGGCCATGCCGCCGGCGGCAGCATATACTGTCAGGTGGCCGAGGGGCAGTTGGCAGTCGTCGCTGGCGGTCAGCCATAGGGCGAAATCGGTGCTGCCGCTACCGAAGAGGCGGTTGCTGTTACCGGTGGGTAGCTTGATGCTGGCGTGCAGTGCGACTGCCAGAGGTGCTGCTGAATCACCTTGGTGGAGCTGCCATGCTCCTGAGAGGCGGATGTCGCCGATGCCATTCGAACCATCGTTAACCAGAACCTTCGTGACTCCATTTCTGGTGTACTGATAGAGAAGCCGGTTGCGGGGGGATGATTTGCGTATCCCTTGGGGCAGGCCGAAGGCATCGTGGAAACCTTCGATGAAATCGTCAAGAAATCCGCCGCTGTTCGCCAGATAGGGAATGTCGATACCGACCTGGAATCCCGGTGCGATTCCGTAACGGGCCGAGAGATTGAAGCGGTAGGTCTCACCGTCGAGCATGATTTCGTCCGACTGCGAGATGCCGGACGTAGAGTTGCTCGATACGTCGCTGGTGAGAGTTGCCTCGAAACTGCTGGCCGGAACAACGCTGGCACTGCCGATTGAGGGCAGGCCGAAAACCCGAATCAACGGGCTCTGGTTATTGCTCTGGAAAGGGATGATATCCATGGCGGCCACGGTATCCGGAGTGCCAGGGACCATGACAGCTAGGGCCAGCAGGAGCAATCCCACGTAATTGAAGGGGCGCCAACCGGCAGAATTGCGTGACTGCCGGTCTGGTGAACGTGTAATTTTGCAAACAATATACATAGCAGGCGGTTCTCCTTTGCGGGGATTGTTTCGATCTTGTGTCGGCAGGGGAAAGGCAGTAAAGATTCCATAAAGCAAATATCGAATAATTGCAAGATG
The DNA here is from genome assembly GCA_028683595.1 of Geobacteraceae bacterium. Lineage (GTDB taxonomy): Bacteria > Desulfobacterota > Desulfuromonadia > Geobacterales > Geobacteraceae > RPRC01. Next base: position 34,244 of record JAQUHM010000003.1, read on the forward strand.
ATAGTTTGCCAGTACACTGATGATACATTCTGCCATGTTTCCAGAGGTTTTCCAGCGGGCAGGCAACTGTCCGGAACCGGAAGTCCAAAAACCGTTCGAAAGGAGGCTGGATGATTTTTCTTTCGCTGTTCTTCTTTCTTTTCCTCTCCAGCTCGAGCGCTGGAGATTGTGGCACTTTCTACAATCATCTCTGGGGCGGTTTTTCAACCTCCCTCGTCAATCGTTCGCCGGAGCAGCGCGGCAATGCTGATCGGGCTGCTATGGACCTGAACGGTATCATCATTTTCCCGGGAGCAGTGTTCAGTTTCAATGACAATGTTGGCGCAAGAGACAGTATGAAAGGATATCGCCCGGCACCGATCATCAATGACCAGGGAGGCCTGAGTGATATCCCGGGAGGCGGCATCTGTCAACTGGCCACAACTATCTATAATGCGGCGCTCGAGGCAGGCCTTGAGATCGTTGAACGACATCCCCATTCGCGGAGCGTGAGCTATGTACCTCCCGGGCGCGACGCCACTATTCTTACCTGGCGCAAGGATCTGAAGCTGCGCAATCCCCATTCTTATCCCCTGCTGCTGAGAGTGGTGGTGGCAGAAAATCGGCTGACGG
>JAQUHM010000148.1 GCA_028683595.1 Geobacteraceae bacterium
TTGCCCTAGGAGATTCCGAACATATCGGGAGAGGTTGCAAGGATGACGGCCGGTTCGATCTTTCAAAGGAAACCGGATATATAACCGGGTGCAGCCTGCTGGTAAAGCGCCATGTGCTTGAAGAAATCGGACTGATGAATGAAGACTATTTCCTCTTTTTTGAAGAAACCGACTGGTGTGTAAGAGCGGAACGCAGCGGGTACAAACATGTTTATGCGCCCAAATCCGTCGTATATCACAAGGAGTCGGTTTCCGTGCAGAAAATTAATGGGGTTATGATTTATTATCTGACCCGAAACCGTCTCTATTTTATCCAGCGGAACGGAACCGGCGTGAAATGGCTGAAACGGTTCGCGGCCGACTTCCGTGTTCTACTCAGGTATATTTACCGATGGGAACCGGATCAGGTTCGCGGTATTCTGGCTGCATACCAGCACTGGATAAGAGGTTATATGGGCCCAGTGGACAAGCTCGTCAAAATCAGAAAACCGGAGAATCAGGCGTGAGCGACATCAGCAAGGGAATCGGTTTGGCCGGAGACACAGGCCGCAAGCCCTATCCGCTCACCCTGGTGGCCAGCAAGCACCTGCAGACATATATGACAAGCCGATATTTTATTAACCGCTAGTTACACTCAGGCTGGCCGGGATCGGTGGCATTCTTCTCAATATAGGACGTGACAGGATCGTCGAGGACCTTGCCGGTGGCGCCCTGATTTTCGGCCAGGAACTAAGTAGAGAGGTGCCGAAATTCGCTTATCGTGATTATGCGGAGCGTGTTCTTCGGGATGCAGGGATTTTCTGAGCCTTATTTGACAGCCTCCATTTCCATATATTTCAAGGACGATACATTGAAAGTACTTTTCATTTCCAAACACATCCCATATCGAGCAGATTCTGGCATTACCGTCAAAATGCTGAACCTACTGACTTGTTTGAGCAGTGTATGTGATGTCGCATGCGCGTATATCGTGGATGCGCGGGAAAGCAATGAACATGCTTTGAAAGCATGCAAGATAAAAGCAATCAACTACCTGATCGAATCAAAAAATCAACCGGCAGCATTAAAGCGATATGCTGTCCATCTGCTCGAACTGTTCACGATATCCGGAAGGGTCAAAACTGTCTTGTCGGAAATCATGGAAAAAGAAAAACCCGATATCGTCTGGCTTGAATTCGGGTACATCGGTCACTTCGTTCCATTCATGAAAAGATTCGGCCTACCGGTCGTCTATGCTTCCCACAATAGCCAGTTCAAGCTTGATTTCGGCATATGGAATTCAACCGGCAACATCATCTACCGATTAAAAATGGCTCCTTTCGTACTGTCATATTTCATTCATGAAAGGTTATTTTTCCGGTTGGCCGATCTTGTCTTTTGTATAAGCCTCCAAGACATGAGTTACTACAGCAATTTCATTTCGCCTGCAAAATTGCGTTTCGTGCCGTTCTTTTTCGATACCGGAAATCTGGCAGCCGTAGATCCCTTTACAGCAGACCATCCCTATATATGCATGGTCGGATCTTTGAGATCTTATCAAAACTATTCCGCTGCCATCTTTGCGATAAATAACGTATGGCCGATTTTGCTTCGAGAGAACAGGCGTATACATCTTTATATCATCGGAGAGCTGCCTGAGGAAAAGTCCCCAGAATACAGATTAATGGCAAAGTGTGTAGCCAAAACAGAAAGGATTGTTCTGAAAGGAAGAGTCGAATCGGTTATCCCGTTCGTCAAAGGGGCCTATGTGAGCATGGTTCCACTCTTTATCGGAAGTGGCGTCAGGACAAAAATTATCGAAAGCGCAGCTTGCGGAACGCCAGTAGTGAGTACATCCATCGGGGCGGAAGGGCTGCCTTTCGTTGACGGAAAAAGTATATGTATAGCCGACTCCGCAGAAACAATGGCAGAAAAAGTTATGTGTCTTGTCACTGATAGTGCAAAAAGAGATAAGATTGCACGTGAAGCATATTTGATTTATTACAAAGAACTTTCATGTCAAGCTTGTAGGCAAAAAATCGGGGAAATCTTCAGGGAACTATCAATTCAATAAATGTAAAGTACGTCATAAAACAGCCGGTTTTATATTCATTCTGCCGGCAAATTATTCATAAATCAGTGTTTATTGAATCCAGTTTTTGTTGCATCTCTGCCACTCAACCAGTAGAGAGGTTTTATACCGTTTACGTGTTACTAATGATTGCGAGTGTATAGATGCGTGAACAGGGTTTTATGTTAAACTTTAACAACATAACGGCAACAAACGAATGTTAATAACAGACAAAATTACGTTTAGTATCTCGGGAGAATCCTGTGGATATAATGATATTTGCCACTGCCGATTTCCCTGTGGGACCAGCGACTACCTCCAGAATAAAGTTGATTTCAAAAATTTTAAAGGAAGGTGGCCATAATGTAACTTTAGCCATATTTCATGCAAATACAAAAAATATGATACCTGAGAATCTTCAGATAGAAGGTAATTATGAGAATATAACATACCGTTATCTTAACGGCAAAACAGTTAGACCATCTAAATTTACTAAAGCAGTATTTGATTCCTTACGTGGCTTGGTTAATGCGTTATGGTACTTAAGAACAAAGAAAAAGCTAGGAAGGGTGGATGCTGTTATATTTTATACACCTGATCTTCTCATGACGCTGCCCTGTGTAGTCTTCTCTAAAATACTCAGGCTGCCCATGATATTAGAATTGTGTGAAATTTTCTCAAGTAGCGATGATAAATTGCTGAAACACAGAATCAAAAGATTTGGGTCAATCATAACAGACAAGATCCTGCCAAAAATGTGTTCAGGAGTCATCGTCATCTCGACTCAAATTCTTGAATTTGTCACTAATAACAATATCAGTCTCAGCAAAATATTTCATTTGCCCATTTTAGTCGATTTCGACAAGTTCAGTATTAGATCAAAAGATAGTGTGCACGAACTAACCGGGAAAAAATACTTTTTGAACTCCGGCACCTTAGAAGATAAAGACGGAATTGAATATATCTTAAAAGCATTCCTGAGCATTTCTAAAACCTATGATGATCTCTATTTGGTGTTTACGGGTGGAGCACATCCTGACAGGAAGAAATTGGTAGTAGACTCTGCCATAAAATTTAATTTGGAAAACCGGATTATTTTCACAGGGTTCATCCCTGAATCGCAATTAATATGGTCATATCAGAACGCAACCGCACTTTTGTGCTGCAGGTCTAACAAGAAATTCACCAATTACGGATTCCCAACGAAATTGGCGGAATACCTGGCTTCCGGAAAGCCTGTAATAACTACGTATGTCGGTGATGTTAAACTTTACTTGAAGGATCGTCATAGCGCATTTATCGCTGAACCTGAAAACAGCCAAAGTATTAGGGAATGCATGGAATTGATCCTGATTGATCCAGACCTCGCGTTGCTTGTAGGGGCCGCGGGGAAACGGGTTGCTCTTAATTGCTTTGACTATAGAAAATTTATCGACCCGGTTGATAAATATCTCAAGACGGTAATAAGATACTGATTTAATTAGTTTTCATCCGGAAATGATTCTTTTCCGAATTGGAAACCAATAGTTTCACATCCGGAGTTTCCGGATGGAAACTAATTACATTACCTGTAATTTCGGGGGTTTCCTTCGCGTGCGTGTCAGAGAAATCTTCCTTCTCGCTCGATGTTGCAACGTACATGTGAGGTTCAGAATGTTGAAAAACACTCTCAACAAATATCTTGCGACACTGTATCCGGATTGGATTGAAAGAACCATGGATGTCATTAACAATTCAAGACGGCTATTCTGGGAAGAAATACACCCGGATATGCATGCAGAAGACTATAAGGCCCTATTGTATGGCAAACCATTCAAGAATTATGCTTTCACTATTGATAACCACGAAATCATAAAATCTTTCAACCATGATAACGATAAAGTACAGAGAGAATACTTTATGGTATATCCGAAAGAGTTGGTATTCAGCCCGAGGTATGGATGGGCAATGACCCGAAAGGGACAAATTATAATCGACTCTTTACCATATACCTACTATGCATTGCTGCCTGGTCTTCATGATTATTTGAGAGCAATTTACCTGCCTTCAAACGCCAGGACTTTCAATCGAATTGCCTCGTTCCGCGATATAGGCGACAAGAATTATTACCATTTTTATAATGATCATCTCGTAAAATTCGCCATGTTCAAAAAATATATCCATGATGATGTGCCGATATTGGTTTCAAACATCCTTTATTCGAAGCCTTTTTTTCAGGAAGCCATTGCGCGAAGTGGGCTTAAAGACCGAACATGGGTAGTACAAGACAAAGATTATATTGTTTCCAAGGAATCCTACTTCTGCGGGACCATGCCAATAACCAAAGAATATTTCGATTATGTGCTGGCTATCCTGCGCCCCCCTAAGCCAAACCCGATTATAAACAGAAGGATATTTATCAATAGAGGCAAAGCTAACGGCCGGTGCATCGCCAATATTTCCGAAATTCAAGCGGTTGTCGACGAATTTGACTTTGAATCCATCAATCTTGACGAGTGTAATTTGGCGCAGCAAATGCAAATATTCTCTGAGGCCAGAATTGTTGTTGGTATTCATGGTGCTGGGCTGACAAATATCATTTTTCGTGCGGGAGAAGAGTTGAGCGTGATAGAAATGTTCCCGCCAAACAATATTCCCGCGATGTTTTTCTGGATTTGCTGCAGATATGGTTTCGATTATGATGCCCTAGTGGGGTATCAAAAGTTTGTCAAAAGAGCAGATCGTCAACAGTATGCCAGAATCGATTTTTACGTCGATCCGGAGACTCTAAGAAAGAAAATTGCCAATAGACTGTCATGTCACGCAATTACCGGATGAAAAAAGTATATACCGGCTTCATACATTCCTACCGATGGTTCCTGGCGGAGGTTCTCAATGAAATCTATTGCCGTTCTCCATCTTCTCAATAATTTTGGCGATGCAAGCATAACCCGCATCGTCGAGAAAATAGTAGAAAATTCGCGTAGCCAAAACATCAACTGGCATATTGGAGCACTGAGTCCGATTGGAGATATGCAAAGCGTCTTTAATGAGCTTAACTGTAATACAGTTGATTTTTCCAGCGATACAGGTAGGAAAGAAAAAACCACGCTCAGGATTCGCGAGTACTTAACCAACCACAAAATAGATATTATACATACACACACTCCACGCACAATTCTACAAGTAACATTGGCCTTAGGCAAAAAACTCCCAACGGTTCATTTGGCCACAAAACACATACTCAATTCTCCTGGGGATCGTCGCTGGGGTTGGATGTATGCTGTTCTTGACAGGCTTGCGTTGTATCTTCCCGATGAGATTGTTGCTGTTAGCCACACACTATATAAACAAATTCTTGCCAATCCCGGATTGCGGACGGAGCATGTCTCGGTGATACAAAATGCAATCGATTGTGAATATTTTTACGCTCCTGAACAACGAGAAAATTGCCGTTTAGAATATGGTCTAAAACCAACAGATTTTCTGATCGGAAGTGTCGGAAGACTGGATAAAGTAAAAAGATACGATCTGTTGCTTCAGGGATTTTCCGAAATAGTACGGGATCATCCTAATGCACGTCTCATGATAATAGGAGATGGCAGTTTGAAGGAGATGTTAGTCTCTCTTGCAACGAAATTAGGGGTAGCGGATTCCTTGATATTGCCAGGTTTTCGTAAAGATATTCCAAGACTCTTGGCTGCAATGGATGTATATGTTCAAACGTCAGTTAACGAGGGCTTATCTCTTAGCATCCTTGAGGCTATGGCCTCAAAAAAAGCAGTCATAATTACAGATGTTGGCGGTGCTCGAGAAATTGTTATGCAAACGAAAACAGGAATAATAATACAACCATATTCCATACGTGCAATTGCAGGCGCCATTTCTGAATTAATTATCAAACCGAAAATGAGATTGGCTATTGCAAGCTCGGCCAGAGAATACGTTACAAGAGAGTTTAACTTTCAGCGAATGACTACGTCTTATTGTACTATTTATAAAAAAATAGTCCGAAATATTTGAATATGGACCAGTGTTGACTGTAACCCCTTTCTAAGAGATACGACTTTGTTGAGCGAACCGGAAAGTTCTACTTTTAACATGTCTCTCGTTTGTGGAAGCCTACGTACTGAACTAAGGAGAATTATTTATGGATCCAAAGCGTTACCTTTTGAGAGCCATAAGAAAACTTTGGCGCACTACACATTCAATATGTCATCTCTCGAGAACCGAAAGGGATACTTGTAAGGAACAATTATATGAAGAATACGTTAAATTCTATGACCAGGAAGCCAATGAACTTGTGAGGGAACACCTGTCAAGAGGGAATCCCTGCATGATTTCCAAATTTGGGATGGTAGAACTGAGTGCATTGGTGAATTATTCCAGTCTTCAACAGGAACATTATTCAATGTTGGATTTTATCAATTATGTTAGAGGGGATCGTCAATATCTTTGGTGGATTGATTCTTTGAAATCTTTATGTACGAATGCGGGCTTCTTTCCCTCAGATGAAGCAAGCTTTCATAACTTTTGCAAATTGTATATTCACGATATTAAAGAGATCGATATTTTGGGCTCTTATATTAGAGAGGAAAGTTACTTTGATCGTGAATTAGCCAATGCAATCCGGGTAAATTTAGATGGTTATTATGCGCCTTTCTTTTATAGTAATCCCTGGACTGTCGTACTAAAAGGGAAGAAGATTTTGGTGATACATCCTTTTGAAGATAGTATTCAAAAACAATACTCACTGAGAACTAAGATTTGGGATAACCCTGATATTTTGCCTGAGTTTGAACTAAAAACCTTACGGGCCGTTCAAACAATAGCCGGTGAGAAATCCGAATATAAAAATTGGTTCGAAGCCTTGAATGCCATGAAGGAAAGAACTTCGAGTATTGATTTTGATATCGCTCTCATTGGATGTGGGGCATATGGGCTTCCATTATCAGCACATGTAAAGAGAATGGGAAAACAGGCAGTACATTTAGCTGGATGGACACAGGTCTTGTTCGGAATAAAAGGAAAACGGTGGATCGACAATCCTCGAGTCGCCAGATTAATGAATCGATATTGGGCCCATCCATTGTCCTCTGAAGTGCCGCAGAAGTACAGAACGATAGAAGGTGGCTGTTATTGGTGATGCTATCGTTAGAATACTGCGGCATATGACATAACAAACTCGGCAATGGCAGACATTTGTGGGGTGTTTCAAGAGACATTTAATGTAATGACACCGATGCCTTCACCTGCAATCCATTTGGCGAGTGCGTTTCTCGCTCCAGAGACTAATTGGTCGTCCCTGAAAAAGTCCTAAAACCGTTTCAGACGGGTTTGACAAGGAAGCTTACGCAGATGATAGAAAAATAGTGGGTTCCTTCCGGCATACGGAGGAACCCACTATTTTTATTATTCAATAATCGCAAGAAAGCATTATTGAACTCTTAAATTAGTCGGAGGAGGTAGTAAAGCTATAGTAGTTGTAGCTCCATATTCATATGCACCTATGTCATATGCAGCACCTTGTGGTCGAGTAGTGGTTCCTGTGAAGTCTGTAGAAACTGTAATGATAGGGGTAGTTCCTTTATCTATTGCAGGACTCGCAGCCTGTATATTAAAATCATAGTTAGCCCTATCTATGAACAGTGGGTTACCTGTTTGATAAGAAGATCCAACTGAGCCATTGCTTGTATTGCCATAAAACAAATTATTAATTATAGTCAAACCTGTAGCTGATTGATTTGTAAGTCCGATTCTGTTATTAGTGATAATATTATTAGCTATATAGGTGTTATTACCAGCGAAGGCTGTACCGTTATTACCTATATTAATAGCACCTTGAGAGGCGTTGTTACCGTCAACAGTATTATTAACAATGTAATTACCGCGGCTAGATATCGTGGAAATCGCATTGTTACTATTATAAACTATATTGTTTCTAACTATGTTCTTCTGGTCATAGGAACGATACTCAGTTGATACTCCCTGATCTGCTCCATATGCCACTATACCGATACCATAATCTGTTACGTTATAAACTATATTTCCTTCTATCGTACCATTAAATTGATTTTCAAATTCTATACCTCTATGCATATTAAAGGAAACATTTCCAACTATAGTGTTATTATGTCCTGGTTCTGGGACACAATCAATATCTGGACCTACATGGTCAGCAGTTATAGCATCATTTGAAAAGATATTATATGATATTACATCAAAGTTTATATTATCTAGCAACCATATGGACCGATTTACATATCCGTGTATTGCATTATGAGTATATAAATTATGATGACAAACAATGCTCGAATTATAAATACCATTAGTAAATGTTTCATTTCCTTCCAGGTTACAATATCTAATAATATTATTATGTCCATATAGACCGATAGAGCCGGTAATATTACAATATTCTACTATAAATCCATTATAACCATTATTATCTCCCATTGTCATATTAGGAGAATAACTAGGATCATCTAAAGTTGGAGCAGTGGCCATTGAAGGAGCAGAACCCCACCAAGACGGTCCACCTACACCAAGGTCAACAGAATAATCTTTATTACCATTATAGACATATCTGGAAGCCTTAAAATTCAGATGGCTAAAAGTATAATACCCTCCATTACTAAAACTTAACCTTACGTTTCTGGTATTGCTTGGCGC
>JAQUHM010000149.1 GCA_028683595.1 Geobacteraceae bacterium
TCCTGTGCCAATCAATCGATTCGTGTTTGGATGATTTCTCAAGAGTCAGGTCTCTCCTCTTTGTATCATGCATTAAACATGAACAGATTTACAGCGTGGAAGATCCCCAGATAAAGAGCACGTCACGCTATCACCGGACCGATGTTTTGCCAATATACAATATCCGGCGAACTGCCGTCCAGACGAATATGAGCACAGTAACCCAGCACTATCCGGTTAGATTAATGCAACGATCGAAAAGACAATATAACGGTAAAATAAGCATGATATCGTCTCTCACCTTGGTATTATGTGAACAGTATTGAGCACTTTTCTCACGGTAATTTACTAATGATAATTCAGGGTATGGAGGAAAATTGGGTTCAGGATCTGTTCTACAACCAGTATGATCACGTCCCTTTTCTAGGAAACCAGGACCTTTTTTGTAAAGACCCGCGTCAGACCATCAATTCCTATTTTGCCGGACGGCAGTTGAAAGCAAAAAAATAGCCCCCTGCCGGTAAGGACAGGGGGCTTTCTGGTATCGTACCCGTAACCAAATTTCGGTTAGGTATGGCCGAGAGGCACATCTATGTCAAGGGCACGGTATGTGGTGACCTAACATTCGGCTTTATACTACGCTGTATATGCTTGCACCATTTCTGTATTCAATCGGAAACAACCGATACCAACCTACTAAGAAACTTCACAGTACGTCTAGTTACCTGATTACCTTGAGGCCAGCTGCTTCAACATTGTCCGGATCGACTGCAACCCTGAACATGCCGGAGTTTCCTGCATTGTCCTGATCAAGAATAAGGGCATTGTCAAGGACATTCATGACATTTGCAACATAACCTGTTTCATACTTTACCACGTTTCCTTTTTTGAACGGAAGTGTACTCATCTGATTTTTCTCCTCTCGATGTAAGTTCCCCAGAAACTGGGCTCTTTAACTCCAAACCACTGCGTTACCGACCACCGGCCCGAGCGGGTTGAAACGATCCGAAGTATCAACTCCCCCTTAACTACGGACAGGGTAGAAAATCCGAATTTCATTGTTGCTAAAATCCAGACCCGTCCCAGCGCACCATGTCCTTAAAAAACGGGTCCGTCTGCCGTCAAAATGTTTTTAAAAACAATCACCGACAAACAGCCGCTGATTTTAAATACGTATACATCGATTGTCAACATGAAAATTACTGATTTTATTTTGTGCCGAAAACAAGAAAAAACTGTTCCTTTCTGGGCACTTCCAGCACATACAATCAAAATGGAGTCACCTTCCTTCAGTGAGGACACTCCCTACTATGGAAAAAATATTGAAACACCACCCCAATAAGGGTATGATTTGCCGACGAATTAGAAAAATATCGCGCAGGCGGGGATTTTTTCAAGAGGATAAAAATCGCACCATCTCAACCGGACTGTTGCAATATACCCAAATTCCCCCGTAACCAGCAGATATTTCAATAGATTATTCTCGACACGTCTTCATAATGAAAACTTTTCAGGAAAAGCCAGAGGAGGCATCCGTAATGCATTTTCATTTTTCAATTCCAAGCTCCGTAGCATTCGCACCCGGAACTGCCGAAACAGTAGGTCACCTGCTTCGCGGTTTCGAAATATCCAAAGTTCTCTGCATTTACGACAGCGAAGTCAAGAAGGCCGGAATTGTCGATAGGGTCCTGGCCTCACTGAAGGCTTCCAAGCTCGAGGTGACGGAATGGGGCGCAGTTCTCCCGAACCCCACCGATGAACTTGTGGAAAAAGGTGCCCTCCTGGCAAAGGAAACCGGAGTTGAGGCAATTGTTGCTGTCGGAGGAGGCAGCGTTATCGATGCAGCAAAAGCTGTTTCCATCCTGATGACCAATGAGTCCCCCATCAATCAGTATGACGGTATAAATCTGGTAAAAAACCCTGGTATCCAGGTAATTGCCATCCCGACAACCGCCGGTAGCGCCAGTGAGGTTACGTCTTTTACCGTCATTACCGACACCACACTGCAGAAGAAAATGGTAATCGGAGGTCAGAACGTCGGTGCACGTATTGCCCTTGTCGACCCACGACTCACCATCGGAGCCCCTCCGGCCCTCACCGCTTCGACCGGGATGGCTGCCATGTCCCACGCTATTGAAGCCTATCTTTCAGTCGCCAATTCGATCCCCACTGACATCAATGCCCTGAAAGCCATCGAACTGATTTACCACAATCTGGCGGAAGCGGTACAGAATGGTTCCGACATGACAGCACGAACCAATATTCTTCTGGGAAGCTTACTTGCAGGATTTGCCTACAACTCGGCAATTCTCGGTCTTGCCCATTCCATTTCCCATCCCCTCTGCATCTACTCCGCCATCCCGCACGGATTTGCCAATGCCGCGGTCCTTCCCTATGTCATGGAATACAACGGACAGGCTGTCCCTGAGAGAGTTAAAGATATCGGGCTGGCGATGGGTCTGGAGATAAAAGACCTCGCACCGAATGAAGCACTGACGGCAACGATCGATGCGGTACTAAAACTTTCGCGCACGATCGGCATACCCACCTTGAAAGACCTCGGGGCTTCCCGCGACGATTTCGAGAAGATCGCACTGGATTCCCTCAAGGAAATCAGCACCATTTTCAACCCGCGGAATCCGAGCAAAGAAGACGTTATTGCCATTCTGGAGAAGGCATTTTAGGGTTCAGCACAATTGTTACAGCGCTCAAATCACGAATAAACTTGTGCATCTCCAGCAGATGGCAACCAGTTGACAAAACGGCGGTAAAAAGGTTAACAGCCAACCACTGGATGTAGCGCAGTCTGGTAGAACACTTGCTTGGGGAGCTGATTAATTTCATCGGAATAAAAGCCTAATCATTCGTTTTGGTTAGGCTTTTTCTGTTTCTAGTCTCAAGATTCTTAGGGAATTGCCTGTTTCTTACTTCTTCCTGTCGAATTTGTGAGGCGGAACAATGTTGTGTTGCTTTACTTTTCTATAGAGGGTGGGGCGGCTGATGCACAAATCTTCTGATGCCTTTGAAATATTCCATCGGTGTTTGTCGAGAACTTTCACTATTACAGCGCGTTCGGAAGAGATAGCGGAACATGTTCCCTCTGTTTCACCATTGCCACCTTTTCCAGTTCCTGAGTGCTGCTGGTCTGCAGGCAGGAAAACTTTTATTGGTTTCTCGATCGGCAAGTCTTCAACACCAATTGTTTCGTTTTCATGGACTGCTAGTGCGTAGCGTAAAATATTATGCAACTCCCTGATGTTTCCGGGCCAGGAATATTTCAGCAAGACAGTAAAAGCTTCGTCACTGATTTTCACATCTTTGTTCCAGCCTTCGGATGCAATGACATTCCTGATCAGCAGTTCCTTGTCCTCACGTTCGCGGAGAGGCGGCAGCATAATTGTGATGCCATTGAGGCGAAAATAAAGGTCCTCCCTGAACTGTCCTTTTCGCACCAGGTCCTCAAGGTTGCGCAAAGTAGCGCAGATGACATGCAGGTTGATCTTGACCGGAATTTCGCTACCGAGGGGCAAAATCTCCCTTTCGGCAAGGACGCGTAGCATCCTGGTTTGGAGGTTCAACGGCATGTCACCGATCTCGTCCAGAAAGAGCGTACCACCGTCCGACTGCAGAATTTTTCCCTTCATTCCCTTGATGTGAGCGCCGGTAAAAGCTCCCGGCTTGTAGCCGAACAGTTCGCTCTCGATCAGTGACTCGGGAATGGACGCGCAATTCAGGGCTACAAAAGGCTTTGCCTTACGGTCGCTGGCTTCATGGATTGCCCGGGCAAAGACTTCCTTACCCGTCCCCGTTTCGCCGATAAGAATTATCGGGATGCCTTTATTCATAACACGCCTGGCACAATTGACATTTTGCTTCATTTGAGGGTCGGGACTTGCCAAGTGATTCAATGTCAGAGGCGATTGCGGAGTGCTCAAGGGCAATGGGACCTTATCCTCCGTATTCCGGTGTAACAAAGGTTCGATTCTCTTGATTTCAGGAGCAGAAAATGTTGCAAAATACTGTATTCCGGTATTTATGACACGGATGGGGAAAATCATATTTGTATTGTTCAGGGCATGATTCACAACGTCTTCGAAGCATAACTCGAAAACATCGCTCAAGTGCCGGCTGATCGGCATACAGCCGCCCTGCCTGCTTAACTCGCTGGTGGCGCTGTAATTAGCCGCAACAATATAGCCATCCGAGTTTACGGCGATGATGTTTTCCGTTGCCACTTCGACAAAAGCCTGCATTTTATTGAAGCGGATGATCCAGTTTTCCCGGCACTTTCGTACAAAGTAAGCATTTTCGATTAATCGCGCGTGGGAGTTCAGTAATAACAGGGCAACTGCCTGGGAATCTTTTGATTCCGGAGAATACAGGAGCGAAGCGTCAAGAGCGCCGAGCAGAGTCCCGTCAGGAAAATACAGTGGGGCTGCCGTGCAGCTGAGTCCGATGAAAGGGGCCGAGAAATGGTCTTCCCTGTGGATCGTGACGGCTCTGCGCTCCTCGAGACAGGTGCCGACTCCACATGTTCCTGCCAAAGATTCCAACCAAACCGATCCGGGATAAAGGCCTGCTGCCCGGTGTTCCTTTTCATCCTTCGGGTTGCCGAAATAGTTGATAGTAACCCCGTTGGCATCACAGAACATGATTACATAACCGACTGATGAGAGCATTTTGTAGAGCTTTTCCATGCCGGACTGCGCAAAGAACAGGAAATCTTCCAAGGGTTCCTGGTAATCACGCAGAGACTTTTCGGTCAGCACTATCGGTTTCTCTACCGTGGAGGGATCCATGTTGTGCTTGGTGAGGCAGCGTTCCCATGACCTGATGATCTGGGGCTGAAATTCGCAGTTCAAAGTATCGTTTGTGATCCCGCTGTCCCTCGCACTCACCAGCTGAAAAACCGTCTTTATGTGCCTGGTCTGTTCATTCTCGGACATACCTGAGCCCCCATGGGAGAAAGACTTGTTGGTTGAAGAGTATAGCACTTTTGTCCGGTTTTCACTCGATAAGATTCTCATTGTTCTGTTTCGTGTCCTGAACCTGGAATTGCAGCATCACTTTTTTGCTACAAAAAACAACAAGCCGGCAGACCTTCCAGTATTTCAGGATATCTGTCGGCGGTTACAAGCGTATATGTGGTTGTGCCAGGCCTTACTTCACGATGATCCCGCCGTCGATCACGACCGACAGGCCGGTCATGTAACCTGCATCGAGGGAAGCATGACAGGATACAAATCAGGTTTCCTCGTCCGGCCCCCCCGACGTCTCCCGCAGTGATGAGATTGGTATATCCTTCGGTATTTCGCCTTCGTCCATGCCGAGCTATATCACAAGCTCGGAGAGCTGTTTGCATTAATCTGAAGTATCCGGTATCCAAGAATCAGGCGTATGCAGACGCCTTGTTGCCAGGTGACTGCATACGCCTTTTCCCAGTCTATTTCAGACCACTGTTACACCAATACGATCCCGCCGTCGATCATGACAGATTGACCTGTCATGTAGTCCGAGTCGACGGATGCGAGGAAGGAAACATAACCGGCAACCTGTTCAGGCGTTCCGACTTCTTTAGCGAGAATAAGAGTTTCGACGGCTCCCTTGAGAGTTTCGCCTTTTGCTGCGCCGGTATACGCGCCGATTTTTTCGTCAATGAGATCCCACATGTCGGTGCCGACGATTCCCGGGCAGTATGCGTTGACCGTAATTTTGTTTGGCGCCATCTCTTTGGCAAACGCCTGGGTAAATCCCCTGCAGGCGAACTTGGAAGCACTGTATGCCGGCAAGAAAGCCCAGCCGCCGTGCGCGGCGATACTGGCGCAATTGATGATTTTGCCGCCGCTGCCCAGATAGCCTTTATGCCCTTGCTTGATCATCTGTCTGGCCGCTGCGGTATCACAGAAGAAAACGCCCTTTACGTTTACCGCCAAAGTTTTGTCCCAGTCTTCCTCGGTGTGGTCGAGGGACACTTTGACGATGCCGATCCCTGCGTTTGCCACCATGATGTCCAGTTTGCCGTATTTTGCGACAGTTTTTTCTACCAAGGCATTGCATTCCGCTTCCTTGGTCACATCGGTCTGAATCGCCATTGCCTTACCGCCTGCTGCCTCTATCTCAGCTACGACCTTCTGGGCATTTTCAAGCATGATATCACTTATCACGACGGTAGCCCCGTCAGCCGCCAACCTTTTAGCGATTCCCCTACCAATCCCACGACCCGATCCTGTTACGATTGCAACTTTGCCATTCAATTTCATTGGTAACTCTCCTTGTGCTTTGATATACCATCTTTTGATGGCTTGAGCTTTTGAGCCCAATTTATTGTTACGGTACTCTGGTTCTATGTATGTTCAGTTGACAGTGAAAGAGCAAACATCAAATACAGTGGCTTTTCTGATTTTCA
The DNA here is from genome assembly GCA_028683595.1 of Geobacteraceae bacterium. Lineage (GTDB taxonomy): Bacteria > Desulfobacterota > Desulfuromonadia > Geobacterales > Geobacteraceae > RPRC01. The sequence continues at coordinate 6,386 of JAQUHM010000149.1, forward strand.
AGATGATAAAGTTTTACGTCTGTCACGTTTAGTGACTTGCAAGTCAGACAAAACACCTGCCATGTTTATCTATTATATTTGCTAATAACAGTACACTACACTCCTGCTTCAAAATTCCTAAAGTTTATAAGGTAATAATATGCTTTCGACTGGGTAATACTATTTTACCAACCGGAAAACACCATCACCCAAACAGTGTTTCTAATTGCTTATACAAATATAGGCAACTACTGTGCCAAACCAGCCAAGATAATATTAGATTCTATAAAATGGCCGTAAAATTAGTAACATGCATTGCGAACCAAATCTAAAATGGTATTTTAATAAACAAGATAGCGAGCAGCACATGTTACAAGTGTAAAATAGTCTCACGCCATGCCGTTACACATTTTACACTATTGACACTAATCGCAAGATCAGCAAATTGTTGATTTCTGCTTTCAAGAAGAATCTTTTCCACCCTCGGTATCACAGCAGAGAGGAGGGAAAACTGACCCTTGCAGGTCCGTTAGCTGATACTGTTCAGTACCAATCAGGGGATTCGAAGAAATAACCGTTTAGGAGCTTATCTGGCTTGTAAGGCGGTCTGGTTAGGCGAAAATATCAGGAGCTGTTACAGGAGATTCCAAGGAGATAATCTTTTGATACTCTGGCCAGGAGCCTGTCGGGCTCAGGAAGTCGATGCGGAAATTCGACTGGGCGAGGACAGATTTTGTCGATTTTACGGGGTAATAGTTGTTCTATTGACCCCAAAAACAGCGGGATATGGACCGGATAGATGAATTTGCAGCAGAGTAGAGCATGTTCTGGAGGAGAAGAAAATAAACAGTTGTTGATTTCGGCGGGACAATCTCGACTTGGTGGCGGCCCTCTCAGAGCCCGGCGCCCCCTTCGTCCAGAATAGAATTGAGAATTTTATCTGTATGAGCCCTGGATTCCAGCATTTTTCTTGTGGCTTTCTCGCGGGCCTCAATCTCCTGCATCAGTTTGAGCTTTTTCATACCCATTTCAGTTATGACTTGCATCAGGTTTGAGTATAAAACCAGAGCATTTTTCATTTTTTCGCGCGAATAAATGGGTACCCTCTCTAATGCCTCAAGATACTTGTCTTCGTCAAACCCGAATTCCCTGGCCTGTTGGCGAAAAAAATCCGGATCCGGATTGTCATCTTCATAAAAACACTGTCCGAAGAAGAATGTCGCAAGATGTTCGCCATTAAAAACGATGGGCATAGCCATGTCTCGCAAACCATTCTTGCATTTATACTCAAAAAATCTCCCCTCATATCCGAGCAGGTTTTTCTTGATAAAGGCTTCACTTTCCTTACACCGAGCAAGGGTAACCGGATGCTGTCGGTGGTAGCGAACGCAGATATCTTGCCATCCGACAGCAACCAGGACCCTTTCCTTGGTATCCAGAAGAGCGGAAAGCAAACCCGTTACCTTGTTGTAGGACTCCATGAGAGTTTGTATCTGCTTGATATCAAGAAGATCTGATAATTTGTATTTATCCATATATGGGGATATGTTTATACTGCAGGCTGTGCTTGGGGATCAGAATACTCTGAGTTTTCATACTCAAGATATATGCCAACCAGGAATACCCGTACCAACAAACACTGGAAACGCTTTAATTGCAAGGCATTAGTCCAGCAATATCCCCTGTTCACAGTACTTGTTCGAAGTCAAAATGCTACACCTGTTTCAATACAAAGGTCTTAGAGTTACGCATTAATGCTAAAGTATCGACTCTCGCCAACCGAACAATCGGAATATATTTGTTGGATATCAAATACTAACGACGTAGGTCGGAACATCGCGCAACGATTTCGAGAAGATCGGGCTTCAGCGCGAACCCTTGTTTCCACTGTTCCGATGAGTTCCTTGTCCAGCCTCTTCATCTTCCTCAACATTCTTGGGCCATCCTCTGGCAACAATAGTCAGATAGCGCAAGGCATCCACGGCTAGTTTCGAGAAAACATTCACCATGTATTTGACTAGTTCGCAAATCATCCAGAAAACCGCTCCTAGAAAAACAATAAACAGCGCTTTCAGGATAACGGTGCCCGGCCCAAGACCACTAATCCCATTCCATATCATCTGTAATAGCTGCAATTTGCCCCCTTTGCCGGCATAGAAAAGTGCCAGGCATTTTCATTGATAGTACCAGGAAAACTGAGTATTCATCAGGAAACCTTGAAACAGTGCTGTTCCGTGGAGGGTTTGGGCTTTCACGGAGTCTCTCGTACGGCTTCAGTGCACGATTGCAGCAGCAAGAAAACCGCCTGAAACCAGCATATTACCGGATCAGTGTAAA
>JAQUHM010000150.1 GCA_028683595.1 Geobacteraceae bacterium
CGCAACACTGTCATCATCATGACCAGCAACCTCGGTTCCCAGTGGATTCAGCAATACGGCGCAACCGACTATTCGCGGATGCGGAGTATGGTGATGGAAACACTGAAGGATAGCTTTAAGCCGGAGTTTCTCAATCGAGTGGACGAGATTGTTATCTACCATGCGCTGCCCCTTGAGCAGATCAAGAAGATTGTTGATATCCAAATCAAGGGTCTCAAGAAGCGGCTGGAGGAAATGCACATCATCCTCGAAGTCAGTGACAAGGCGCGCGAATATCTTGCCCAGGAAGGGTACGACCCGGCCCTTGGTGCACGACCCTTGAAGAGGACTATTCAGAGGAAAATACAGGATCCGCTGGCCCTCATGCTTCTCGAAGGGAAATTCGTCGGGGGGAATACGGTGCTTGTGGATCTGTCCATTGCCGGGGAGGGGTTGGTTATTAAAAAGAAATGACCAGCGCATGTCCATTGCCAGGTCAAATTCTGACAATGCCGCGAGAACTCAGTTGTCCGCTGAGAAGAAAGGCCGCACTGAACCCGATCAGGTATCAGAGCGGCCTTTGCCTGTTGATGAATTGACGATAGATCGGACTACTTTTTCTGTCGTTTTGCAACAATCAGGCTCTTGATCCCGTCATAGGTTGCAGCTGTAATGATGTTCTTCTGTTTCAACTGATTCTTTCTCGTGTAGGGACGATTGCTGATGATCTGTTTTGCCTCGCCACTGGTCAGTCCGGGAAGTGATGCGAGCTGTTCTGCTGTTGCACTGTTGATGTCGACCAGGTTGGTTTTGACTGCGGATTTTTTCCGAGTTTTTTTCGTAACCGTTTTTGCCGGTTGCATGGTTGCTGTTTCCTCGTCCTGAACAGCGAAAGAAACCGTTGCAACAAGCAAAACTGCCAGCATTCCAAGAAACAGACACAAACCAATTTTCTTCATGAGAATCCTCCTATTAGATGGTTTGTAAGTAAATACTAATAAAAAAATCTAATGTCAAGCAATTTTTGGGTTAATATTTAAAACTGATTTGTTCTTGCAATTGTTTTCGATAAACTATGCTACCAGATTGTTGGGGATTGGCGTAGAGATTGGTGACGTTCTTTCGATCAATTCGCCCTGTTGTGTGTGGAAATTTTCTTTGACTGCAGATTGATGAGAGTGGCTGTGTTATCTTGTCTGGGGGGGTACATGTCGCTGGCCAGATTCCTCACAATTCTTGCTTGCCTGTTCATGCTGAGTGGATGCAGTGTGAAGCAGTTCAGTCAGGGTATCTACGAGGGGGCGCAGGCCAGGAACCAACTGCTCACTCCTCCTGGCGAACGTTTCGAAAAGCAGGCGTATCCTGCTTATGGAGACTATGAGCACCAAAGAACCGAAATTCTGAAGAGAGACAGCGGCACCGCTGCCCGGATTCCGTAGCTTATTCGCATCACGAATCATTAGCTGACTGTATTGTCCGGCTGGCCGGTGTGTGTCGGGAATCTGGATGTGCCAATGGCAAATCCAGCCCGCGGTGCCATGAAAAGGAGCTTTTCATGTCGAATCCTATCGCAGTTGGAGTCAGTGCTTGTCTCATGGGCGAACCAGTCCGCTATGACGGTGGTCACAAGCATGATCACTATATAACCGACACGCTTGGTCGTTTTTTTCATTTTGTTCCGGTATGTCCCGAGGTCGGCTGCGGGTTGCCTGTGCCTCGCGAGGCAATGCGGCTTGAAGGGGACCCGGCGGCGCCACGACTTGTTACCAACCGAACAGGTGTCGATTTCTCGGATCTGATGCGTGAATACTGCCAACGAACGGTAAAGGACTTAGCGAAACAAGACCTTTGCGGCTTCATTTTCAAGAAGAATTCCCCCAGTTCGGGGCTTTTCCGGGTAAAGGTTTATAATGGGGGGGTGCCTGCAAAGACCGGCCGTGGACTCTTTGCCGATGCAATAGTGAGGCACTTTCCGCTGCTGCCGGTTGAGGAGGAGGGGCGTCTCTACGATATGAACCTCCGGGAGAATTTCATTGAGCGGGTTTTCGCCTTCCGGGAATGGAAGGACTTTTTGCTTGGGGACAGGGGAATGGGCGACCTGGTTGAATTTCATTCCAGGCACAAGCTCCAGGTCATGGCTCATTCTCCGGAGATCTACCGGGAAATGGGCAGGCTTGTTGCGGAGGGTAAGCAGATGGCGCTGGCTGAGCTTTTTGACAGCTACCAGGAACTTCTGATGCGGGCGTTTTCCCTGCACGCGACAGTGAAAAAAAACAGTAACGTCCTTTCCCATATCATGGGCTATTTCAAACGTCAGCTCACAACTGAAGAAAAGGCGGAACTTCTGGAAGTCATAAGCGGCTATCATGACGGGTTCATCCCGCTTATCGTTCCGGTTACTCTGCTGAAACACTATGTTCGGAAATTCGGCCAGGAATACCTGCAAAAACAAACCTATCTCTTGCCTCATCCCATGGAGCTGATGCTCAGAAATCACGTCTGAATATGTCCTGGTTACTGAAGGCATTCTTCTTGCTTGCCAGTATCCGCAATATGAAAAAGAAACTTTTTGCTTTTTCCGTGTCAAAAAGTATACAAAAGACTATTAGACAGGTGTCAATATTACGATAGTCATCGAAGCGGACTGATTGGATTTACCTCTGGGAAATCTCGCTTGGGTTGGGCTCTAACTTTTCCACGGCCTCTCGCAATCGGTCACCACCCTTTACATGGGACAGGCAGATTACCGTATTCAGGCTTTCCCTTCTGAGGCCATTTTGCAGTGAAGCCGAAAGTGAGACTCCGTGAATGATCCTTCCAGCACGGAACATCACTGTTTCCATGTGCAATTCTTGGCACGTATTTGTTGGCCTGATAGTGTTCCAACCTCCCTCATGGAAGGGTAGCGGAGTGGTTAGGAATAGGGTGCCGGCATCGGGTAACCGGTTGTCCCGGTCCCAAATCTATTGAATGGTGCACAGAAATGATGAAGAAAATACTTTGGGTTTTGGTTGTCTTCCTCTGCAGTCTACCGGGTCAGGCCCCTGCCAGCATCATTCATGCTGACAAGGTTGTTGTCATCAAAAAAAAGCGGCTCCTGCTACTGATGAGAGATGGTGAGATACTGAGGAAATACCGTGTTGCCATAGGAAGAAATCCGGTCGGTACCAAGACGCGACAAGGGGACGGTAAGACACCTGAGGGCGAATATGTTCTGGACAGACGGAATCCGCGCAGCAGGTTTTACCGTTCCATCCACATTTCCTACCCCAATACGGATGATGTTAACAGGGCTCAGAGCCATGGTGTTGCTCCTGGCTGCGACATTATGATTCATGGTTTGCCGAGGAATTATGAGGATGTGGGAGAGTTGCATACCGTAACTGATTGGACTAAAGGATGTATTGCGGTAACAAATACCGAGATTGATGAGATATGGTCCTTTGTCCCGGACGGTACACCTATTGAAATCAGGCCATAGCAGATTTCCATAAAAAAGGCCTGTAAAACGGAGATTGTGTCGATGGCATATATCGGTAAAAATCCACATCAAAGGTGGAACCGATGGTCACTACCGACGAACTGCTCGACACTTTGATGAAGACTCCAAGAAACCTGAAGATCTCCTCGGTGAAAACGGTTTCCTGAAACAACTGACCAAAATGCTTTTAGAACGTTCAATGCAATCGGATTGATTTTTGGTGCCCTTGGTGTAGTGTGCAATGACATGGGTAGTGTATATAGTGCATTAGATACTATTGGGAGCATCAACTACCACGTCCTCTGATCCCTTGTTCCAGATACGATATCTGTTCAGAGATTTGTAAAGAAAATAAGTAAATGTTCATCATCCCCGCTAACACAACAACTTCTCCAGGTACGACATGAACTGCATAAAATCAAACCCCATTAACGCCTACATAATGCGAGCCTTTGCACTAACGTTCCTGTTGCTTACGGCTATTAATTGCCTTGCTGCAACTCCAGAAAACTTCAGTAACCCTAAATCAATCCGTGTTGTCATGGACGACAATTACCCACCGTATGTTTTCAAGAATGGACAGGGGGAGTTGCAGGGCATTATTGTTGATCAATGGAGACTTTGGGAAAAGAAAACTGGTATCCATGTTGAAATTACCGGAATGGACTGGGCCGAAGCACTGCGCAGGATGCAAGCGGGTGAATTCGACGTAATAGATACTATTTTTCGGAATGAGAAACGAGAAGCAATGTATGATTTCTCGAAACCATATGCTCGAATTGACGTGCCACTTTTCTTTCATCAAGACATCTCCGGTATCAGGGGGCCAGAGGATCTAAAGGGTTTTCTTGTAGCAGTCAAAGCCGGTGACAGTGCAATAGATATTCTGAAAAAAAATGGTGTCACCAACATCACTGAATTCCCCAGCTACGAGAAGCTGATTGAAGCTGTACGGGACGGCAAGGCAAAGGTGTTTACTGTTGATCGGCCGCCAGCGTTGTATTTTTTAAATAAAATGGAAATCCAGAATCATTTTCGTGAAACAAAACCTCTCTATCACGGTGACTTTCATCGAGCGGTCTTGAAAGGACGCACAAATCTTCTTGAAATCGTTGAGAACGGATTTGCCAAGATACCAAAATCAGATTATGAAGCTATCGATAAGCGTTGGATGGGAGTTTCCTTGTCGGCGTCACCATATTTGCAATACGCCTTTTATTGTATTGGGGCTATTGCGGTTTTTGCTTTGTTACTGATGGTTTGGTTATGGTCACTCAGGCGAACCGTATTCCACAAAACCCAGGAACTGGCACTGAGTGAGGAACGCCATCGGACAATACTCAGAACTGCCATGAGCGGATTTTACCGAACGGACATGAATGGTTGCTTGTTAGAGGTCAACGAGTCATACAGCCGTATGAGCGGCTATACAGTGCAAGAACTGCTGACGATGAGTGTTGGCGATTTGGATGCGAAAGAGGCGGTGGACGACACAGTTGAGCGCCTGAAAAAGATCATGGAAAAAGGCGAGGCCCATTTCGAGTCTCGACATCGCCGTAAGGATGGAACTGTTTTTGATGTTGAAGTAAGCGTCAAGTACCAGCCTGCCAACGGTGGGGAGTGTGTGGCTTTCTTACAAGATATCTCCGATCGCAAAAGCGCAGAAGAGATCATTATCAATTCAAACAAACTTCTGCAGACCATTATTGATACTGCGCCCATGAGAATTTTCTGGAAGGATAAAGAGTTACGTTTTCTGGGTTGCAATAGTATCTTTGCCAAGGACGCGGGAGTTGAATATTCTGAAGAACTGGTTGGTAAAAACGATTATCAGATTGCATGGAAGGATCAGGCGGAGCTATATCGAAGGGACGATTTTTTCGTCATAGAATCCGGTCTTTCCAAGCTTTCGTATGAAGAGCCGCAGACCTCGCCGGAAGGGGAGCTGAAATGGCTCCGAACCTCGAAAGTTCCACTTCGGAACAACGATAATCAGATTATTGGTGTCTTGGGTATGTATGAGGACATCACTGATCACAAGCACGCAGAAAAACTGCTTATGAACGAGAAGGCTCTTTTGCGCAGTCTCATCGACTCGGCCACAGACCTCATCTACTTTAAAGACTGCAATGGTATCTACATCGGCTGCAACAAGGCGTCAGAGAAATTTATCGGGATTTTAGAAAGTCAACAGATTGGAAAATCCGATTTCGATCTATTTGACCACGATATGGCAGAATACATTAGACAATATGATAAAAAGGTTCTTGAAGAAGGCGAAGCAGTTCGTATCGAAGAAAGTATGTCGAGTCTGGATGGGAACAAAGTGATCCTGGATACCCTGAAAGCTCCCATTTATAATGCAGATGGACAGCTACTGGGTCTTGTCGGCATTTCCCGTGACATCACGGAGCGCAAGCGTGCAGAAGAAGAGAGGCAAATACTTGAGCAACAATTCCAACATTCACAGAAGTTGGAAAGTCTCGGGGTACTAGCCGGTGGCATAGCACATGATTTTAACAACATCCTTGCCATTATCATCGGGAATTGCTCGTTGGCAATGATGGCCCCTGATACCGCAGACAAGCGTATTCCCGAGATTGAAATAGCAGCCGAGCGTGCTGCCGGATTATGTCGTCAAATGCTGGCATACGCCGGGAAAGCACAACCTGTAATGACTCAGGTCAATATGACGATTCTGGTGGATGAGATGGTCAAGATGTTACAGTCTACCATCAACCAGAACGTGGAGATCAAACCCGATCTGTCGGTTGATGTTCCGGCCATCATTGGTGATGCCAGCCAACTCAGGCAGGTCCTCATGAATCTGATTATCAACGGAGCGGAATCTATCGGCGAGTCACAGGGCAGAGTCCTTGTCTCCCTTGCTAAAAGAGCAATCGGGACCAATCAGCGGGAAAAAGACCATCTTGGAACCATCATACCCTCCGGACTGTATGCCTGCCTGGAAGTCACCGACAACGGCTGCGGTATGGATGCGGAGACCAAACTGCGAATCTTCGAACCGTTCTACACCACCAAATTTACGGGACGCGGCCTCGGATTGTCTGCTGTGCTTGGTATTATATCCGCTCATAAAGGAGCATTGCAGCTCTTCAGTCAACATGATACGGGAACCACCTTCAAAATCTATCTGCCAGTTAACAATGGTAGTGATTCTATCGGAGAAGAATCATTTGAGAAGAAACCCGCTGAAACGTGGCAGGGTAGTGGTACGGTACTTTTGGTCGAGGATGAGGAATCCATCAGGACAATGGCACAAGGCATGCTGGAGTTGCTGGGATTCAGGATTATCGAAGCAGGAAATGGCAAGGAAGCGTTGGAGGTGTATCAGAAAAACGCCGGGGAGATTGCCATTGTTCTCACCGATATTGGCATGCCGATCATGGATGGATACTCGCTAATAAGAGAGCTGAAGGTGCTCAACCCGAGGCTGCCGATAATCGCCTCCAGTGGTTTCGGAGATACGGTGGTTACTTCAAAGATTCCAAACGGGGCTATTATTGAGTCAGTCAGTAAGCCATATAACTTTGATCAGTTACGTAAGGTTCTGAAGAGAGTTGTCGAGGGTACACATCTGAATATTGTATGAGGTAAGCTCCCCTTTTCAATTTGCCAAAAAATACTTCCGTAAGATACCGATAAGACCGTTTACACAGAACATCCGTCAGGCTTCATAAAACAGCGGTGAAACCTGTTTCCCGCAGCAGTCGATGGTATGCCTTTTTTCTCAGGAAGTTCCCAAAACCTCCTGCACTTTTTCAAGCAGGCTCCAGGGTACCACGGGTTTGGGAAGGAACTGGAGTCCTTCCTTGAGTATTCCCTCCTCGGTAAGAAATTCCCCGGTATAGCCGCTTACGAAGATCGCCTTGAGATCCGGATACGACTTTATGATCTCCAGATACGCATCCCTTCCGTTCTTTTTCGGCATGATTATGTCGAAGATTGCCGCCTTGATACGATCACTGTTTTCACGAAATTTATTGACTGCATCGATACCGTCCACAGCCTCGATGACCGTATAGCCGAATTCTTCCAGGACGGTTCTGATGAAACTCCTTACATCCGGATCATCTTCCGCGACCAGAAGCGTCTCACCCTCTCCTTTGGGAGGGAGGAGGTGAACAAAGGCCGATTTTCCCGGGCTTTCCTGGGCTAGAGGAAAGTAGATGCTGACGGATGTTCCGATCCTTGCTTCGCTCTGGATATGGATGTAGCCATTCAGTTGCTTAACAAGTCCGTAGACGATGGAAAGGCCGAGCCCGGTTCCTTTGCCCACCTCTTTTGTGGTAAAGAAGGGTTCGAATATCCTGTCCTGCGTTTTTTCGTCAATGCCCAGGCCGGTATCGGAGATTGACAGATGGATGTAGCTTGCCGGTTTTCCGGGGAGAACCGCCGAGTCCGTATTCCTATCCACCTGACAGCGTTCGGTTCGGATGCTGAGTATTCCGCCTCCCGGCATGGCGTCCCGGGCATTTGTCGCCAGATTGATGATGATCTGTTCGATCTTGGTTTCATCGCCCAGAACCACCAAATCTTCCTTGCTGAGGTCTGTTCGTATTTCCACGTCTTCCCGGATCAGTCTGGAAAGCATCTGCTTCGTTTCACGTATGATTTCGTTGATGTGCAGCGGCTTGAGGCAGATTATCTGTTTTCTGCTGAATGCCAGGAGATTTTCCGTGAGTCCGGCGGCGCGGTCGGCTGCCAGCCGAATCTGCTCCACGTATTTCTTCAGTTCTTCATCCTCCACTTTCATTTGCAGAATGAAAACAAATCCTGTTATGGCTGTGAGAATGTTGTTGAAGTCATGGGCTATTCCCCCGGCCAGCTGTCCGACAGCTTCCATCTTCTGGGCCTGGAGCAGTTGTTCCTCAAGGTTTTTTCTGTCGGTAATGTTTCGCCCAAACCCGCGGTAGCCTGTCACTTCTCCCTTGTGATCGAAGATGGGCACGGCGCTCAATTCCAGGGTAACCATTTTTCCTGCCTTGTGCCGATACTTGCTTTCGATTCCAAAAAAAGGCTTGTTTCCCGATTTTGCCTGTTCGAAGAGCGTGGTAACTCGATCCCTGTCCTCCTCTGCCACCAGAGCAAAGGGTTTTGATCCGAGGACCTCCCGCAACTCATACCCCAGTAGTGAGGTAACTTTCTGGCTGGAGTAGATCAGGTTGTCACGGCTATCCGTTTCCCAGATCCAGTCAGTGG
>JAQUHM010000151.1 GCA_028683595.1 Geobacteraceae bacterium
CGAAAAGCGTGACGGGAAACGGGTGCTTGCCGAAGTGGTTGACGGTTTCGGCTATGCCTGGCATTTTTTCCCCATCCGGCAGATCCTGCTGCTTCTCTGTCTTCTCAGTATCACGATCATGCCCTATACGACGCTCCTGCCGGCCTTTGCCCGGGGTTCCCTTCATGGGGATTCCCTTGATTACGGTTTAATGGTCACCGCATCCGGGATCGGCTGCCTGGTCTGCAATCTGCTGTTTGCCATTCGCCGGGACGTGATCGGGCTCGACAAAATAATTCCGCTTTCTGCGATGGTTGCGGCCCTTTGCCTTGCGGGGTTTGCCTTCTGCCGCAGCCTGCCGCTATCGTTTCTGATTCTTTTTATTCTGGGGGGGGTATCAATGGCCCAGCTCACGGCCAGCAACGTCATTCTCCAGACTGTGGTGGACGAAGACAAGCGGGGCCGTATCATGAGTCTGTATATTATGTCCTTTATCGGCATGATCCCGGTCGGTGGGCTGGTGGCAGGGGCGTTTGCCGAACGATTCGGTGTTCCGGAAATATTGCTGGCAGGGTCCTGCCTCTGTTTATCGGGCACCCTGCTGTTTCTCGTCGGTTTTACCCGTTTCCGCACTTCCCTGCGGGCCCTCTACAATAAATTGGGCATCGGTACGGGCAGGGCAGGAATGCAGGGGTAATTTCCTGATCTTGCGAATCTCGTCGGCAATTTCCCGAAACGAAAGAAGGCGGCCTTTCGGCCGCCTTCTTTCGCTTTATTTGAGGTTTTTCCTGATTCTTTCCACCGCTTCGATCACGTTGTCGCGATTACAGAAGGCGGAGAGCCGAAAGAACCCTTCACCGCTTGGCCCGAACCCGCTGCCGGGGGTACCCACCACATTGCATTCGGTCAGGAGCTTGTCGAAAAAGTCCCACGAGCTCATGTTGTTCGGGGTCTTGAGCCAGATATAGGGTGCGTTGACGCCGCCATACACGGTGATTCCTGCTTCTTCAAGACCGGTCCTGATTATCCGGGCATTTTCCATGTAGTAGTCGATAATCTCTTTTACCTGGGACCAGCCCTCTTTGGAGTAAACCGCCGCAGCGGCTTTCTGAACAGGGTAGGAGACGCCGTTGAACTTCGTGGACTGGCGGCGGTTCCAAAGCCTGTTGAGCGGGATCGGTTCGCCAGCCGCGGTGTGTGCCGTGAGCTCTTCCGGAACGACGGTCAGGGCACAGCGCACCCCGGTGAAACCGGCTGTCTTGGAGAAAGAGCGGAACTCGATGGCACACTTCTTCGCCCCCTCAATCTCATAGATGGAGTGGGGGATGGTCGGGTCGGTGATGAATGCCTCATAGGCAGCGTCAAAGAAGATGACGGCGTTGTGCTTCAGGGCGTAGTCCACCCAGCCCTTGAGCTGTTCCCTGGTTGCCACTGCTCCGGTCGGATTGTTGGGGAAGCAAAGGTAGATGATGTCCACTTCCTGATCAGGAAATGACGGGCTGAAGCCGTTTGCTTCGGTACACGGCATGTAGACAAGCCCTTTGTAATAGCCCTGTTCATTGGCTTCGCCGGTACGGCCGATCATAACGTTGGTATCGTTGTAGACCGGGTAGACCGGGTCGCCGATGGCCACCACGTTTTCCAGGGCGAAGATATCCAGAATGTTGGCGCAGTCGCATTTGGAGCCGTCGGAGATGAACACCTCGGAGGTTTTCAACTCCACGCCGAGAGGATTGTAGGATTTTTCGATGATGGTGTTGATCAGGAATTCGTAGCCCTGTTCCGGGCCGTAGCCCATGAATGACTTTTCGTCGGCCATTTCCTCGACTGCATTCTGGAAAGCCTTGATGATGGCAGGTGCGAGGGGGCAGGTAACGTCGCCGATACCGAGTCGAATCACCTTGGCCAGGGGATTTGCTTCGGTGAATGACCTTACCCTGCGTCCGATCTCGGGAAAGAGGTATCCTGCTTTCAGTTTCAGATAGTGTTCGTTGACAAGGGCCATAAAGAAAACCTCCTGTTGATTTCATGGGATAAAGGAAATGCCGCGGAAGCGGCATGGTAAGTAAAATTGAGCGAATGAACGACGCTTTTTTGAGAACCAGGGCGAGCGAGATGCACTGTGCGGCGCAGCCTTGCTGCGCCGCAAATGAAAACCCGACGCTCACTGCTGAGTGCGCCGAAAAACGGTTTTTCTTTCAACGGAGACCGAGGACGTCCTGCATATCATAGAGCCCCGGTTTCTGATGTACCACCCACTTTGCGGCGCGGGCCGCCCCGTGAGAGAACATGTCCCGGGTGTGGGCCCGGTGGGTAATCTCTATCCGCTCGCCCATGCCGATGAAGTAGGCCGTGTGTTCGCCGACGATATCGCCACCGCGGATGGTCTGCATGCCGATTTCTTCCTTGGTCCGCTCGCCGCAGATACCTTCACGGTGAAAGTTTGCTACCTTGTTGTAGTCCCGTCCGAGCGCTTCCGCAACAACTTCACCCATGCGGACAGCGGTGCCCGAGGGGCTGTCCTTCTTCATTTTATGGTGTGCCTCGACGATTTCCACGTCAAAATCATCGCCAAGGATCTTTGCCACGTCCTTGAGAATCTTGAACATCACGTTGACGCCCACCGACATATTGGGTGCCAGCATCACCGGAACCGTGCGGGCCAGTTCCACGGCCAGGGCGCGTTCTTCGGGGCTGAAGCCGGTTGAGCCGATGACCATTGCCTTGCCGTTCAAGCCGCAGACTTCCAGGTTTTTCAGCGATACCGTTGGCGCGGAAAAGTCGATAAGCACATCGCAGCCCTTGACCAGCTCGTTAAGATTATCGATGATGGGCACCTCCAAGGCTCCGCATCCCGCTATGAGTCCGGCATCCATGCCGAGATAGGGGTGCCCGGGCCGTTCCAGCGCTCCGGACAACTGCAGTTCCGGGTCTTCCTTGACCGCGGTGATGACACGGCCTCCCATACGTCCGGCTGCGCCGCTGACAGCTACTTTTATCATGATATCCCTCACTATGGGCATAAGGCGAGCAAACAGGGGACCGGGGGGCGCCCGAACTCCTGCCGGCTCACTGCCCTTTTTTTAGATAGTATGCATCCGGAAACTGACTTTTCCCTCCCTCTCCCCTGGTGGGAGAGGGGGAACCGGTTGATTCCGCAGATTTTGTCACCCTCCCCCCAACCCCCTCCAATCAAGGGAGGGGGAGGAATTCGGGCATTCCCGGACGGAAACTAGATAAGTCCGTATTCCTTCATGATGGTGGCTAGTTTTGCGGTGTTTTCTGCCGACATGGGGGCCAGTGGCAGACGAACATTGTCGGAGCATTTTCCCATGAGTCCGAGGGCTGTCTTTACCGGCACCGGGTTGGTTTCAATGAACATGACCGTACTGATCTTCAGAAGCTTCAGGTGGAGTTTGCGAGCCTCTTCCATATTCCCGGCGTTAAAGAAGTCAATCATGTCAGCGACCTCTTTCGGCATGATGTTGGCGGTAACGGAAATAACCCCCACGCCGCCGCAGGCCATCAGCGGAAAGGTAACAAAATCGTCTCCCGACAGGACATCGATCTTGTCACCGCACAGAGCGATGATCTCTGACACTTGTTGAAGGGAGCCGGTTGCTTCTTTGATAGCGACAATGTTGGAGATCTCTGCAAGCCGGGCAACTGTCTGCGGCAGTATATTAACCGCGGTGCGGCCCGGAACATTGTAAAGGACCTGCGGAATGGCAACGGCTTCGGCCACCGCTTTGTAATGGCGGTAGAGTCCTTCCTGGGAAGGTTTGTTGTAGTAGGGCGTAATAAGCAGGGCCCCGTCCGCTCCGGCTCTTTTTGCGTGCGCGGTTATCTCAATGGCTTCCTTGGTGGAGTTGGAGCCGGTCCCGGCGATGACGGGAACCCTTTTCTTTACCTGGTGAACAACGATTTCCACAACCCTGTCGTGCTCCTGGTAGTCAAGGGTGGGTGACTCACCGGTGGTGCCGCACGGAACAATGCCGTCCGTGCCATTCTCGATCTGGAACTCTACCAGCTCCCTCAGTCTTTCTTCATCGATTTCTCCGTTTTTGAACGGGGTAATAATGGCGACGATACTCCCCTTGAACATGGTGTGCTCCTTCCTCAGTGGTAAATGATTTCCCCTGAAAACGCAGAGGCGGTTTCTTCCGCGCCCCTCGTGGATGGTCGTTGCAAAACGTCTTGGTATTAAAGAAATGAGGGAAGTTTTTCTCCTCGAACAAGATCCTCGACCTTTTCCCTTTCGCGTACGACGAAAAAGGAATCTCCCTTTACCATTACTTCCGCTGCGCGGGGGCGGCTGTTGTAATTACTGCTCATGGTGAAACCGTAGGCTCCGGCGGACATGAAGGCGATGAGATCATCCTGTTTGAATGCCGGCATCTCACGATCCTTGGCCAGGAAATCGCCGGACTCGCAAATGGGTCCGACGATGTCGGCGACAATCGTTTCCTGCTGATCTTTTCTGACTGCCTGTACGCCGTGGTAGGAACCGTACAGGGATGGCCGGGCCAGGTCATTCATGGCGGCGTCCACAATAACGAAGTTCTTTTCATCCCCCTTCTTCGTGTAGAGGCATTTCGCGACCATGATGCCGGCATTTCCCACCAGGTTCCGTCCCGGCTCGAACAGGAGGTGCAGGCCCATGTTTTTTGTCTCCGCAACAATGGCTGTGCCGTATTCCGCAGGCAGCGGCGGGGCTTCATCGCTGTAGGTAATGCCGAGACCGCCTCCCAGGTCGAAGTACTGGAGGGTGATGCCGGCTTCCTTCAGACCTTCGATAAGGCGTTTCAGCTTCTTTATGGTGTCAATGAAGGGAGCGACCTTGGTCAGCTGGCTGCCGATGTGACAATCGACTCCGATGATTTCCAGGTTAGCCATCTTTGCAGCGCGCTTGTACTGTTCCAGCGAGCGTTCGATGTTGATGCCGAACTTGGCTTTTTTCAGGCCGGTGGTGATGTAGGGGTGGGTCTCGGGATCCACGTCAGGGTTCACCCTGATGGCGATTCCGGCTTTTTTCCCAAGGCGACCGGCGACTTGGTCGATGCGGTCCAGTTCTTCCTCAGACTCTACATTGAAGAGGAGAATCCCGGTATTCAGGGCGTACTCGATTTCATCATCCTTTTTACCGACACCGGAGTATACGACCTTTTTCGGATCCACCCCGGCTGACAGGGCGCGAAAAAGTTCGCCGCCCGACACGATATCGACTCCGCCTCCCTGGTTGAAGAAAGTCTTCAGTACCGCCAGGTTGGAGTTTGCCTTCATGGAGTAGCAGATGGTATGGGGAACGGACGCAAAGGCCTCATCCATGGCCGTGTAGTGGCGTTCAAGCGTCGCATGGGAATAGATGTAAACCGGTGAGCCGACAGATGCCACGATATCCTTTACCGCGACCTCTTCAGCGTACAGTTCGTTTCCTTTGTACTGAAAATGGTGCATACCGCCCTCCGTAATACATGGTCCGGCACAGCCTGCCGTTTATTGATTGAAAGTCTTCTTTTGTAGCACATGGGGTACTAAAAGTCAAAAAAGGCCTGTTCTGTAAATGTTTTCGGGAAAGGCGAAACAGCAGGGTATCCTTTCCCTGAGGGCTTTCTGGCAGGACATTTTTTGTCAAACAGACAGGAACGGAAGGTAGTATTTCCGTGAATCCGGGTCCTGCTTATTCGGCAAGAGAAAATTTGCCTTCCACTATGTTGGAAAGATCGCTTTCAACCAGGTCAGGACCGATTTTCGCGATGGTGCGCACCGCATAATAGTACAGTACTCCGTATTCCATGTGCGGGTCGCTGAAACTGGTGCTGTCCGCTTTTAGCGTTGCAATGGGAGACAGGGGCATGACTTCATTCCCCTGTTTTCGATACAGGGAAAAACCTTCCAAGGACTCGCCTTGGGTCGCTGACGGGATCTTCCATTGGAGGATAACACTATCGGGGGTCTTCATGGCGGAGAGTACCGGTGCTGCAGGCGGGACCAGTTTTGTCTTGCGGACCTTGTTGGAATCTTTGCTGGTAGCCCCGTCCTTATTAAAGGAGACGACCTTGTACTGGTAGGTATTTCTATTCTGGAGTTCGCTGTCGAAAAAGCAGTAGCGCGAGCCGATCTGAAACACATCCTGCAGGTACTCCGGGTCAATGAGTTTCACTACGCGGTAGGCATTCGGGCACTCCTCGCAGTCCTGATCGGGAGGTAGCACATCGCGGCGGAAGACCCTGAAGCCTGCCAGGTTTTCCAGGAACCCTCCCCATTCCTCCTTACCGGGTCGGGACCAGCAGACGAGGAAGCGATTCCCTTTCTGCTCGACGCGGAGATCGTTGATGGCTGCGGGAACCAGTGCTTCCGGCAATACCAGTGGACCGCGTTTGCCGCAGGCAACGAGGAGGAGAACTATTCCGATCCAGAAACAATACTTTTTCATGGTGAAGTCACCTTCCGGGTTTGAGAAGCAAATCCAAGGTAAAATAACTGGGCTGAGTTGAGAAAACCTCTTCTGCATGTTGGCTGAGATGAGCTTTTTCCTCGCTCCCCGTTCCTTTATCCTTTTTCCAAATCCTTTTTTAGCCGCTCTAACTCAGCCTGCACCCTCACAAGAGCTGTGCCGCCGGTGGCGCTCCGGGCATTGACGCTCGCTTCCAGGGTTATGTCAGCGTAGATGTCGTCACCGATCAGGTCGGAAAATGCTTTCCATTCGGCCGGGGAGAGCTCTTCCAGTCTTTTGCCATGCTCGATACAGTAGCGGACCGATTTTCCCACCACCTCATGGGCTTCCCGGAAGGGCATGCCGGTGCGCACCAGGTAGTCGGCTACGTCGGTGGCATTGGAGAAACCCTCTGCCGCCGCCTGAAGCATAACGTCAGCTTTAATCCTCATCTCCCGCACCATATCGGCGAAGATTTTCAGGCTGCCCTTGACCGTGTCGATGGTGTCGAAGAGCGGTTCCTTGTCTTCCTGCATGTCCTTGTTGTAGGCGAGCGGGAGAGCCTTCATGACGGTGAGAAGTGCCATGAGGTTACCGTAGACCCGGCCGGTTTTGCCCCGCACCAGTTCCGGAACGTCCGGATTTTTCTTCTGGGGCATAATGGAAGAGCCGGTGCAGAAGGAGTCGGAGAGCTCGATAAAGTCGAACTCGCTTGTCGACCAGAGGATCAGTTCTTCGGAGAATCGGGACAGGTGCATCATCAGGATCGAAGATGCGGAGATGAACTCCAGGGCGAAGTCCCGGTCTGAAACGGAGTCGAGGGAGTTCCGGGTCGGTTCCGTAAAACCCAGTTCGCTCGCAACATACTCGCGGTCGATGGGGAAGGTGGTGCCTGCCAGGGCGCCGGCGCCGAGGGGGAGCACATTGAGGCGCTTCGCGCAATCCTCCATGCGCCCCCTGTCGCGGCGGAACATTTCCACATAGGCCAGCATGTGGTGGGAAAAGAGGATCGGCTGGGCCACCTGCAGATGGGTGTAACCGGGCATGATTACACCGAGATTTTTTTCCGCCTGGAAGAGCAGCGAGTCCATCAGCAGTTCCAGATATTTTATTACCTCGCCGATTTCTTCCCGCAGGTAGAGACGGATATCGACCGCGACCTGGTCGTTGCGCGAGCGGCCGGTGTGGAGACGCTTCCCCGCCTCGCCGATTGCCGCCGAGAGGCGTGCTTCGATGTTCATGTGGATGTCTTCCAGGGACACGGAAAAATCAAAGTCGCCGGACTCGATCCGGGCGAGGATCTCCTCCAGGCCGGAAACAATGGCATCCACATCGGCCTGGGGAATAATGCTCTGTCGACCGAGCATCCGGGCATGGGCGATGGAACCCCGGATGTCCTGGCGGTAGAGACGTTTATCGAAGTCGATGGAAGCGGTGAACTCCTCGACAAAGGCATCGGTTGGCTGGGAAAAGCGGCCTCCCCAGAGTTTGTCCTTGGACATGCAAGTCTCCTGCTGAAAAAAGGATTGAGGATATAGGAAAGAGGAGCGAGGACCGAGGAACGAGGTTAATTCTCGAAAAACCTGTTTCTGTCCTTACTCCTCGATCCTCGGTCCTTGGTCCCTGTTTTACTTCTTCTTGTTTGCCATCATCTGGGAACGGATTCTCAACCTGAGCGAATTGAGCCGGATAAAGCCTTCGGCGTCCTGCTGGTTGTAGACCTCGTCAGCCTCGAAGGTGGCGATTTCCGGGTTGAAGAGAGAGTCGGTGTCGGACTTCCTGCCAACAATGCGGCAGAGTCCCTTGTAGAGCTTCACCCTTGCCACGCCGTTGACGGTCTTCTGCGATTCGTCGATCATAACCTGGAGCATCTCCCGTTCCGGGGCGAACCAGTAGCCGTAGTAGACCATTTCGGCATAACGTGGGATCAGAGAGTCGCGGATATGCATCACTTCGCGATCCATGGTGATCTGCTCCACGGCCATGTGGGCTTCGCGGAGGATGGTGCCGCCCGGGGTCTCATAAACACCGCGCGACTTCATGCCGACGTAGCGGTTTTCCATCAGGTCAACGCGTCCGATGCCGTGCTGGCCACCGAGGAAGTTGAGATGGGCAAGAAGCTGGGCCGGGGACATCTTTTCCCCGTCAATAGCTACCGCGTTGCCGTTTTTGAACTCGATCTCTACGAACTGCGGCTTGTTGGGTGCCTTTTCCGGCGACTTGGTCAGG
>JAQUHM010000152.1 GCA_028683595.1 Geobacteraceae bacterium
CAGATCTACGACCACGTGGAGGCGCTGGAGTATATGCAGGCTCACAGATTGTCAGCAGTCATGCTTATCTTCTCGTTCCTGGTGTTGTTGGGTATTTATACGCAACGCACGAACACGAAAAAAGGATAACCCATGGATCAGATCATCGCGAAATTTAAAGTTGACTGGCCCGGGTTCACCCTCGACGTGGATCTGATCCTGCCGGGGACAGGCGTTACTGCAATTTTTGGCCGCTCCGGATCTGGTAAAACAACCTTGCTTCGTGCAATTGCCGGCCTTGAACGAACCAAAAAAGGTTTTTTCTCTTTCAACGGCGAGGTGTGGCAGGATGCCGTAACATTCCTTCCGGTGCACAAACGATCATTAGGCTACGTATTTCAGGAGGCAAGCCTGTTTCCACACCTGTCGGTGAAAAAAAATCTGAATTTTGGCTTGAAACGCTGTAAAACCGAACGGACAATCGGCCTGGACCATGTCTTGGAACTGCTAAAAATCGACCACCTCCTGGGGCGAAAAGTGGACTGCCTCTCCGGCGGAGAACGACAACGGGTTGCAATTGCCCAGGCGCTGGCCGTATCGCCGCGCATCCTGCTTATGGATGAGCCGCTGTCTTCCCTGGACACGGCACGAAAACAGGAAATCCTGCCCTATCTTGAACGGTTGCGCGATGAACTCCAAATCCCGATCCTCTATGTAAGTCATTCACCCGACGAGGTGTCGCGACTGGCCGATCATCTGGTGGTTCTCGATGATGGTCGTGCTGTCGCACAGGGACCTTTGGTCGAAACCCTTGCCCGGATCGACTTCCCGCTCTGCGCCGGCAAGGATCGTGGTGTCGTTCTGGACGGGATTGTCATTGAACGTGATGAAAAATGGCACCTCATGTTGGTTGAATTCGCCGGAGGCGCTCTCTGGTTGAGAGACCGCGGCATCCCGCCGGGGCGACGGGTACGATTGCTGGTACCGTCCGGAGGTGTCAGTATCTGTCTGGAGCGTCACGAAGACAGCAGCAATCTCAACTCATTGCCTGGCCACGTGGAGGAGATGCTCGACAGCGACCATCCCGGCTTGTCACTGGTCAGGGTCAGGATTGGAGAATCAACGTTGCTTGCCCGGACAACGAAACGCTCTCTGGCTTTTCTGGCGCTGAAACCAGGGCAGGCGGTCTGGGTCCAGGTTAAATCCGCATCGGTAATTGAATAACTGCATATAGGAGTACCAGGTCGGAGCAACTATCGAATAATCATCCATGAGGAAGCCAATAAACATTTACCGGCATTGTTGCACATTCCGCAATGAACTGTCTTTTATGGAAAAAGCGGCGTAACGCCTTTTCAAGTCGGATTCTCACAACCTGATTTCTCGATGTTTATCAGCTCCGATTGGTATTTTGCGTTGCGGTGGCAGGGTTGAAGATGTATATTTTATTACAGTGCCTGGATTCGTTGCTCCAGGAAAATCAACTAGAAATGAGGAGATTGAAATGAACAAGCTGTCAGGTACAATAGATAGCATTACGGTTGGCGCCCCCTATGCGTCGTTTGAAATTTCACTTGTGAAGGGGGATTCAATCTCGGCCATTGCTCCCTTTTTTGCCGGTGGACCGCACATCAAGCAGGGAGATGCCGTCGACGTATTTTTCGACGAATTTGACGTTATCCTTGCAAAATCATTTTCCGGCGAGACGACAGTCAAGAGGCAATTCATGGGCGTGGTAAAAAGGGTTGAGAAGGGAGAAGCTGTTACCAGGGTTGTTCTGGACTATAAAGGAACCTTGGTCGGGGCTCTTGTACGAACTTCATCCTGGAAATCACTCGGACTGGGAGTTGGAGACGACGTCCTCTGGCTCGTCAAGGCCACTGACGTAACGGTCGGCACAATGTAATCAAAGTATTGCAGCCATTTTCAGATGGACCGGCAAGCGGCAAAGGAGCCCGGAGAATTACACATCCGGGCTCCTTGATTATCAAATCCTGCTGTGGCCTTTTAATCTTGCAGACCGAAAAGACTTTTATGTCGCAACGGAAAGACAGAAGAACTATCAGGGTATATTTTCCCTTGCAAACGTAAAACAAACAAAGTACATGCTCGTCCTCAATCCACGCACAGCTAGAGTATCTGGTTGAGATTCCCGTGGACAGACTACGTTAAAACCACAAGACTGGAGACAATGTTATGGTATGTTTTTCATCCGAGCCAATCGATCCGAAACAGGTCTATGATATGATTGGAAAAGATGCCGCGGGTTCGGTGCTTTTTCATTTCGCCGTGGCAAAGGCCATAGGCGCAAAACACGGTACCACTACCCACATAGATTATCAGCAGAGCGGCGATGTAGAGAGGAACTTGAAAGATATCGAGACGGAGATGAAAGAAAATTGGGGCGTGACGGATGTGCTGCTTCTCAGAAGACAGGGCATGGTTGCCGTGGGAGAAATCATCTCTCTGGTTGCAGTCAGTTCCACCGGCAGTGAAGCTGCGTTCGCCGCATGCCGCCATGGATTAGCCTCTCTGAAGAAAATGCCGACGATCATTAAATCGGAAATCTATTCATAGGTTTCGAGAAAGCCCGAATTATTCCGAGTGCCCAATTCGATTGGACAAAGCGTAGGGTATGCCGACCAGTTCAGGTCCTCAAAATGAAAAAGTGGGACCTTTTCTTGAGGAAGGCCCCACTTTTGGAGTATGGCTCCCCAGCGCGGATGGATCTGGGCACTGGCAAGAAAACATTTCACTACAATGATACCGCGGATCAAAGGCAAAGCGAAGCGGCATAAATTTGTCTCTACTTGTTAAGTAGTGAGTCCCCCCAAAAAACAGCTCCACAAATATTCATTTAGAGTCTATCCCGGCAGGGCTGACAGACGGAAAACTTCTTTTTTTGAGTTGGAAGCCAAGCTTGGGAACCAAACGGAAGTCGGCAGAGATCGTTTTTCCGGCTTTGACCGTGATGCGTCTGCGGCCATCCTGATAATTGGTTTTTTCGATGGTCATGGTATAACTGCCGACCGGGATGTTGCGAAAACTGTAATCGCCGGAAGCGCCGGATCGAGTTTCCTGGTTAGCAAAGGTGACCGTGGCCTGACTCACAGGGTTGCCGGTCTTGCTGTCGATGATTCTACCCTGAACCTGCCCATAACGTGCGAAAGTTTTCAGGAGTAAAGGGGTTGTTGTGGTCTTTATATCCTGCCGATCCTTGCTTTTCAGTGAAAAATATTCCTTACTGGTAGAGTTGGCGCGAATCGTTACGGTTTTGTCTTCCTGCTGGTAATCCCTGTGGCTGACTACAACACGATAGGTACCCGGCAGCACGTCATTGATGCGGTAACTGCCGTAACGATCAGTGCGAGCGGCGGCCCTCCCGTATACCTGGACGGTGACGCCGTCAATCGGCTTGCCGCTCCGGGCATCCCGCACCACTCCGGAAAGGTTTCCTTTTGCCGCGATGACAGTTCGTCCGCTCGTGATGCTCGTAGCAGTCTTCTTTCTGCCGAAAGTAGTGGAAGGCCTGACAGATAACACTTTCCTGATCTCGGTCGAGCTATTTTCCAAGGTGAAATCAAATACTTCTCTCCGGGTACCCTTTAAGGAAACATTTCCGCTCGCTTCCTGGTATCCGGCTTTATTGGCCAGCAGGCGGTAGGTACCATTCTTCAAGCCTTTGAATTCATACGTGCCATTGACATTGGCCAGGACAGACATGGCGCCACCGGCACAAACAGCCGTAACCTTTGCACCGGAGATTGGCTGCCTGTACTTGTTGACCACCTTCCCTGTCAGAACAACTCCGGCGCCGTGAGTCAGGAAGGCCTGCTTGCCGAAAGCCGGAGCCGTGATTGCCTTGCCTTTGTAAAGGGTTGTGTTTTCCAGCACTTTCTTTGCAGCGACACGGACCCGCTCGGTCTGGACGGTTGCACCGCCCTTCCTGATCATGACCTGGTATTCTCCCTGGGGCACATTGACGAACATATACCTGCCTTGAGAATCGGTACGGGCCATTCCCAGACCCTTGACCATCACCAACGCCCGAGTGACCGGCTTGCCATGATCGTCGCGCACCACTCCTTTGATCGTCCCCGACTTGGTTTTCTGGATACCTGCCTTGGAGGCGATGATAACACGTGCCGACAGTATCTTGATTCCCGGGGCTTTCATGCGGCTGCCGCCGGTCCCGGTTTGCCAGTCGGCGAAAGCCATGCGACCGGGCTGCAGCTGGATCTTGCCTGAAGAAAGCTGCCGGCCGGCTTTAAAGACCTTCATGGTTGCGAACCGCCCGCTGGGGATGCGGGGGATGATGTAGGAACCGGAACTGTCGGTAGTCGCACTGGCGCCAGATTGGGGATCGCTCACGGTGGCACCTTCCACAGGGTTGCCGAAATCATCAACCACCACACCGCTGACATCGGAGGTCGGTTCCTCGATCGGGAGGTAATCCTCTCCCATATCAGGCGATGCGGATGTTTGATCTTGATTGAAGCTCTGCACAGCTGTGCAGAGCTCCTGGATCTTGAGGATACTGTTCAAGGCCTCACCGAGAAGTTCATTGACTTTGCTGATACCGGTCTGCATCTCGCCACTGGCAGCTTGGGGCTCGCCCTCGGGCGGTTGGGTAATAGCTTCCTGGGTGGAAGCAGCAATGATATTCTGCAATTCATTTTTGATCTGGTCGATTTCCTGGTCGATCGTGCTGGTGTCCTGCCCCTCCGTCATCAGGGAAACCTTGTTGTCCAGTGCAGTCCGCAATCCTTCCAGCGCCTGTTGCAGCAGGCTGATGTCTCTGCCGTTGGCGGCACCGCTGGCCACCAGAGAATCGGCTTCGGCGATAAGCTGCTGCAATTCCTGGTCTGCTTCATAGGAGATGGCCGCCTCCTCGCTGGTCGGGGACTGAGTCTGGCTTTCTGCCGCAACGGCTTCTGGCGTTGCCTGGCCGGAGGTGGTGACAGCCTGGCCTACCTGCTGGGCCAGTTGGTCGATTGCCGCGCTCAAGGCCTGACCCAGGGCGCTTTGCGCGAAAGCGCTGCTCTTGAAATTGTAAGCGTCCCAGCTTCGTGCGTCATTAATCGCCGGGTCTTCTTCCGAACCAGAACCATTGGCGCGCAGGCTGACAATTGCCCCGCTTTGACTTGAGACGAGCTCGGCGTAGAGCCCAACTTCGCATTTCAATTCCCGGCCGCTTTTCTCCGAAAGGAGACCCAGGACACCGGAGCGCAAAACGTACTGCATCCCTTGCTGCCTGCCCATGGCTGACAGTTGTTCGACACCCTGGCTAGAAGATTCGGACTCCCCAGTGAGCGAGCGGGCCAGGATATCCTGGTAAGAAAGGATCAATTTCTGTTTAAAGTCCTGAGCTACCTTACGCAAGAGTTCAGGCGGGACTTGGGCACCGCTTTCATCTTGAACAGGGAGGATACCGAGAGAAACAACATCAGCTTGGGCCGGAATAGAGCCCGCAGTTGCCAGCCAGATTATGCATAATACGAGAAAAGCTACCCTTGCGGCATTCTTCATGGATTACTCCTCTGACAGACATGGGGCCATCGTCAAGACGGCCCCCATTTTATTATGTTGAGTCTTCACCAAACAGGCTGAGACTGGGCAAAATCTGCGGCATCCTCTCAGATCCCCAGTAACCCTATCCAAGTGTTTGGAATCAATTATTGGCACGAACTATATTTGGGGAACAGGGTTGTGCCCCGGACCTTGAAACACAGATCCTGTGCCTTCGGGTATTTCTTGGTGAATATGGTCTTGCCGGCGATAGCCTTTGCCTGCACTTCAACATTGGTTGCTGCGCAGGGGATACTTATCTCACGCGTTTTGCCGACGGGGAAAGATCCGCTGTCCTGATTCAGGTGATCCCCTTCGGAATCATACTTCACCGAAAACTTCGCGGCATAGGCTCCATTGTTTTTCACCTTGATCCGACGTTTGCAGCTGCCGGCCTCATCACAGGACTCGTAGCGAGGCGACAGGGTTGTGCCCCTGACTTCATAGCAGCGATCCATTGCTGTGGCAAATCGCTTGGTGAAGATCGTCTTGCCGGCAACGGCCTTGGCAGTTACCTCGATGTCCGTGGCATTGCAGGGGATGGGCATCCGCTTGATCTGCCCGACCGCGAAACTGCCGCTGTTCACGCTGGGTTGTCGCCTGCCGTCCAAGGAATACGTGACCGTCGCCTTAGCCACATACCCGCTTCCGACAACGTTCTTGATGGTGATATGCTTGAAGCAGTCACCCACGGAGACGCACTCGGCAAAATGGGTGTTCAGGGTTGTGCCCCAAACATCGTAACAGACATTCTGTGGCGTTCCGAGGTTCTTGGAAAAGATCGTTTCACCCAAAACAGCCTTCGCTTTCACCCGGACATTTGCGGCGTCGCACGGCACTTCAACCTTGGCGCTCTGCCCGACCGGGAATTTCTTCTCAACATGGATATCCTCGCCTTTCCAGCTGAAATTGACATCGAGATCGGTGTTAAAACTTCCCCTGCCGAGCAGATTGTTTACCTCGACCGTCCTGGTACAGCTCGGCTTGTCAAAGCAGGCCGAGTACTGCGGACTCCAGGTTACTCCCCAGACCTTGAAACAGACATCCTGGGGCGTTGCATAGGTTTTGGTGAAAATATGTTTCCCGCCAACTGCCTTTGCAGTCAGCTTTATATTCTTCGCTGTGCAAGGAATCAAGGGGCTTCGTGACTGGCCAACCGGGAAGTTATGGTCTTGCACGTGACGGAAGCCGCCGATATCGTACGACAGGACCAGATCGACGTTGAAGCTTCCCTTGCCGATCAGGTTTTCGACCTTGGCATGCTTTGCACAGAGCGGACGGGCGTCAATCCAGCAGGCATCATAGCCGATGTTATTGCTGTTGTAGCCAACCCAGCCGTAGCCGCTCATCCCCCAATCGCCGGGACTATTCCCCCAGGAATTTCTGATGAGCCACGCCTGTTTGCTGTCATCCCAGCCGACAATGGTTATCACATGGTTGGTCGGCAAAAGGGTACTCTCACGATGGACATTGTTTATCTTGGCCAGGTCATGCCCATCGCGTTTGAAGCTGGGAGTGCTTTTGAAGGCGCTGATAACGGATCCGTGTCGGCAGATGGCCTCTTTGATCTCTTTCCTTGACGGGTAAAGCGGATTTGCCTTGTCCACATAACCCCAGTCATAGGTGTTATACTCGGTTGCGGCATCCTGGTATGGGCAGGAGAAATTCACTTCCTGATATCCCAAGGAGGCTTCCGTGGCGATCCGGTGTTTTTTCATCCACCGCAGGGGAACCTCCGGGAGTGAACCATCGCACGTTCCGACGCTGCAGCTGATAATATGCTGTTCGGAAATATTGATATCCTGTGGCCGTGTGTTCGGATTCATGATCAGGTAGCTTATCTCGTACGCTGATGCCGCTGCAAAGGCCCAACAGCTGCCGCAGCCCTTCTGGTCGCGGGCAGGAGGGACAACACCATAGTCACGAGCATCAAACTTGCTCATGCTTGCGCTGCAGGTGTCGTAGCCGGAGGCCTCGCCTGCTGACAGAACCATAATCATCCCTAGTGCCAGACTAGCAAATGCTGTGAATAGCGACCGTGAAAACTTTCGTGAAATACTCATACTTTCCCCCCTTTTTGCAAATTCAAGTTATGCAGCTGAATCGATTCTCCATCGGTAGACGCAGTGATCATCCAGCATCCAGCATGACTACAATACCTCCCTGAACCGCTTTATCGGTATGGGAGGGTTCTAATACTATATCAAGATCTGGACCGCTAGCAAGCAAAAGTGGAGAGCTGGGAGTAATCTGCATGTGCTCAAGGCTGTTTTGGAAAAACAGGTAGCTTCCTAAGTTTCCCCCAGAAACGAGACAAGTCAAAAGTGAGACTTTCTGGCAAAGCGTGGAGCGACAGAAGCAAACAAAATTATACATAAGAGATAAAATACGGAAGGGATATGTCTTTCAAACAATAAAAGTGAAACTTTTGAATTATGGCTCCCCAGCGCCGATGGCTCTGGACACGGGGAGGAGCGACTTTCATTGCAACAGTGCATTATGCGGATGCCGTGGATCGGTGTGGAATTCTGACCTTCCACGGCTGAACAATGTTGATCAAGTCACACCAAACCTTTCATAAGGGCGCCAGTCTCTCACATGCATCAAAGACTGGCAGACCAACCGGAAGGGTTATGAGAGCACCCCGACTTCAACCGGTAAAAACATAGTTCTTGGGCACGACGGTAATTCCGTCCGAAACCCTGAACCCCCGTGCCTCGTCTTGCTCAGCAGAAAAGCCGATACGGGTATTGGGTGGGATGAACACATTCTTGTCAATTATGGTCTTCCTTACCTTGGACCCCTCGCTGATCGTGACATCGGCGAAGATGACGCTTTCCCTGATCATTGTATTCTTTTCCACACGCACCATCTGGCTGAGCACCGAATTGCTGATTTCTGACTGAGTGATTATGCACCCGCCGCTGATTATGGCATTGTCTATGAGTGACTGCCTCATCACCCACTTTGCCGGCGGGGCGAAGTCAGGCGATGTCTTGACGGGCCATAGCTTGTTGTAAAGGTTCAGCTCCGGCTCGATGCTCACCAGGTCCATGTTGGCC
>JAQUHM010000153.1 GCA_028683595.1 Geobacteraceae bacterium
GGGCGTTTGGCGTCGAGATATCGGCATGGCGCTTTCTTTCTGTTTTTCTCCGAGCGATTTTCCTCAGTACCGGAAAGCGACTGTACGAAAAAAACGCCCTCGGCGAGAGCGCGGGACACCATCGTAAGTCACTTGAGTCCTATCCTCCGGGGTTTCTCGATGGGACCATGTACATGACTGGCGGAGCGGTCCTGGTAACATACACGCTGTACGTTATTGAGCACCATGTCCTTATTTATACCGTTCCTCTCTGCTGTTTCGGACTGCTGCGGTACATCATGAGGGTAAAATCCGGTCTGGGAGGCGATCCAACGGAATCGCTTATCAGGGATGTTCCGTTATTTGTTGTGGGCCTGCTATGGACTCTTATGGTAGGATGGGGCATCTACGGATCATAAAGTCTATTGGCCGTAGAACCACGCGCTTACGCGCCGTAGCGCTTCAGCGTGCAATCACGGACACAATCGGCAAAAACCTGTCTCACGCTCGCTCACTGTGTGCGCTAGAGCAGGCAGAGGGCATAGAGGAAAACCGGTTATGAGATTTACTCTCAAAGATTCCGAATTTTCCAGTTTTTCTCAGCGTTCTCTGTGGTCTCTAGCGAAGCGGGCGAGAGAAATGATCAATAAATGAGAGAAAATCTGTTAAAAACAATCTACCGACTTTTCCCATTCGACCTGAGGGGCGACTGTTCCGTTCCTCTCTCCTCGGATGGGATAAAAATTTCCTGCATCATAAACTTTTACGGCAGGCTTGACCTTCTTTCCGGAATTCTTTATTCCCTTTACCAACAGAACTTCCCCCGTAGCAGTTTCGAGGTTATTCTTGTGGAGGACAGGGGAGGCA
This sequence comes from Geobacteraceae bacterium, assembly GCA_028683595.1. Lineage (GTDB taxonomy): Bacteria > Desulfobacterota > Desulfuromonadia > Geobacterales > Geobacteraceae > RPRC01. The sequence goes on from JAQUHM010000153.1 coordinate 847, forward strand.
CGAGTGAAGGCATGAAGATGGCTGAAGATTTTACGGAGTTTCTTCCTATTGTCTATGCACCACTCGACGCGAATTTTGGCCGAATGGGATACTCCCGCAATTTCGGCTTGGCGCGGAGCCGGGGAGAGTATGTTCTTTTCCTTGACGATGACACGGTAATCCTCCAGGAAGATTTTCTTTCGAAACTACTGGATGTTTTTCAATCCAACCCGAATGTCGATGCTCTGGTTCCCCATGGAAGTGCCAGTTTTGGTCTTGTCAAAGGGAAGTATGACTTCCATGATCCGTATTTCATGACTAGTCGCTGCACTGCGTATCGCCGATCAGTACTTGCCGAGTTGGGTGGTTTTGTCGACGACTTCATCGGTCAGGAAGATGTTGAGTATGTGGTCCGCTTTTTCATTGCAGGGAAGAAGGTGCTGAACGTCTCTGAACTGGAGTATTACCATCCCCCCCTTCTGGTGGGTAACTTCCGCAAGCCAATGGCTGTGGGACAGTCATTTTTCCGGGTGAGGAAACGCTACCCGTTCTTGGTCTGGATGCTACTGCTTATTAACTGTTCCCGTCATGCGCCGCTGTATTTGATTCCGTGGGGTCGGTTCCGGGAAATGGGAAGGTTCGGGTTGGGTTTTCTGCTTGGGGCTGTTTCGGGGTTGTGGAACAAAAAAGGGCTGCAGTACGGTTAGAAAAGACTTTACAGTCACAGACACACACGGAAACAATTAGACGAATAATCATCAGGTCTTATCAATTTTGTCCAGTATTTGTCTGTGTATGTCCGTGGCTAATGATTTGACGGGTGCTTGCATGGAAGCAGTCACTGCAGAAAACAATCATAGAACATTGGATGTGGGTTGGGCAATTCTGCTGCAGCAAAAAGGCAGGTCTAAGAAACATGAAATGTCAATTCGCTCAAGAACAAGTATTGAGTCTTATTTATGGTAATGATATATGCTGAGTCGACTTGTTCAATACAAGGATCTTCTACTGGTATTTATCTGGCGTGAGTTTTTAATTCGATACAAGCAGAGCCTGATCGGAGTTCTCTGGGCGGTAATACAGCCTCTCAGTTTGATGGCGCTTTTCACCTTTGTATTCGGAGTAATTCTAAAGACAAGCCATAAAGACTATCCATATGTGCTTTTTTTCTATGCTGGAGTATTACCGTGGACTTTTTTTTCTGGAGCGGTGAACTTTTCCATAACTAGCCTTTCAAACAACTTTAATTTAGTGACAAAAATTTACTTCCCGAGAGAAATCATTCCTTTTTCAGGGGTTGCTATTAATTTTATTGATTTTCTCATTGGGACAGTTGTTTATCTGGCCTTATTGCTGGTATACCAAGTGCCCCTAACCTGGAATTTCCTCTGGATGGTTCCGCTGGTTCTGATGCTGGTATTGTACACTACTTCAATATCGTTGCTTCTTGCAGCGCTGAATGTGTATTACCGAGATGTTAAGCTTGCCTCGATGTTCCTTTTGCAGATCATGTTTTTTGCGACACCCGTCATCTACTCCATTGATGCAGTTGATAATCGCTGGAAGCTCCTTCTTTTCTGTAATCCGCTCACCTTTATTGTCGAGAACTTGCGACGAGTAACCATCGAGGGAAGAGGGGTGGTCTTGTGGCAAATGGCTCTGATGATGGGAGGTGTACTTTTGCTCAATCTTGCGATTTACCGAATTTTTACCAAGATTGAAAGGTCCTTTGCCGATGTCATCTGAGCCAATTATAGAATTCCGGAATGTCTGGAAAAAGTATTCAAGGCATCAAGTTCTGCACAATTCATTCAGAGATGAGTTGATGGGAGTCTTTATCCAACGTCCCCGAAGAGAGTGTCTGGCGGATGGGGAGTTCTGGGCTTTGCAGGGCTTGAATCTTGCTGTAAATAGAGGTGAATGTGTCGGCCTGCATGGGCCGAATGGTTCCGGGAAAAGCACGATATTTAAGATTGTATCCAATATTACCTTTCCGACTATTGGCGATGTTAGCTGCTGTGGTAGGGTCGCGCCTTTAATTGAACTCGGGGCTGGCTTTCATCCTGACCTCACAGGAGTGGAAAACATTTACATGAATGGGACCATCCTTGGTCTTTCTATTCGTGAATTGAGAAGATTTGCTCCGTCAATTATAGAGTTTTCAGGACTGGAAGAGTTCATAAATACCCCCGTAAAAAAGTACTCATCAGGGATGTATCTACGTCTGGCTTTTTCAATAGCAGTCCACAGTCCAGCAGATATCTTCTTGTTTGATGAGGTGTTATCTGTCGGTGATGAGTGTTTTCAGCAGCGTTGCAGAGATAGGATTAGACAAATTAGTGTTGAAGGAAGGACAATTTTAATTGTTAGTCATAATCCTGTAGAATTGGGGAATACTTGCAACAGAATTGTTGAAATAAAACAAGGCAAACTAGCGGAATCGCTGTTATAGAGGAGACCAGATGAAAATTGTAATTCTGGCTGGTGGCTTTGGCACACGAATCAGTGAAGAGTCGCATCTCAAACCTAAACCGATGATAGAAATAGGCGATCACCCGATTCTTTGGCATATTATGAAGATATATTCCTATTATGGATTCAATGATTTCATCATTTGTCTTGGATATAAAGGGTATGTAATCAAGGAGTATTTTGCAAACTACTTCTTACATAATTCAGATGTTACTTTCGATTTGGGCACCAACAGCATGGAGATTCATGATTCGAATGCTGAGTCGTGGAAAGTTACCCTAGTTGATACCGGTTTAATTACTCAGACAGGCGGGCGACTCAAGCGCATCCGTAAGTATCTCGGGAACGAGACCTTCATGATGACCTATGGGGATGGTGTAGCGAGCGTCGATATTCCTCAACTTTTGAACTATCATAGAGAACTCGGCAAGTTCGCAACCATAACTGCAGTCCAACCCCCAGGACGTTTCGGTGCACTGGCTTTTAATGGGGACACCAGTATCGTCAGAAGTTTTCAGGAGAAGCCTCAAGGGGATGGTGCCTGGATTAATGGTGGTTTTTTTGTGCTGGAGCCACAAATTTTTGACTATATAGAAAATGACACCGTGCTTTGGGAAAAACAGCCGCTTTCCAACCTTTCTAGTGACGGACAGCTTGCTGCCTACTTCCATCACGGATTTTGGAAGCCTATGGATACTTTGCGTGACAAAATCGAGCTTGAAGAGCAGTGGAATAAAGGTGTTGCTCAATGGAAGATATGGTAGCCAATAGTGTTATGACTTCGACAGAAAGTGAAGTTACAGCTTCATTCTGGCGAGGGAAATCGGTTTTCCTTACTGGTCACACAGGATTCAAGGGGGCTTGGCTTTCGATTCTTCTCCACTCCTTTGGTGCGAGGGTTACTGGCTATGCACTTGAGCCGCCAACAGATCCCAGCTTCTACGCACTTGCCAGGGTAGATCGCTTTCTTGAATCAATTATGGGTGACGTACGGGATTCTGACAGGTTATCGCAGGCGCTTTCGTCGTCGAAGCCTGAAATCGTTCTCCATTTGGCAGCCCAGCCGTTAGTTCGAGAATCCTATCTGACACCGGCTGCTACCTATGCAATAAATGTAATGGGTACAGTTAACATCCTTGAAGCAGTCCGTTCTTGTCCCACGGTACGGGCGGTGGTTAATGTGACCACAGATAAATGTTATGAGAATCGAGAGCTTGACAGTCCTTTCCGGGAGGATGAACCTCTGGGTGGGTATGATCCATATTCCAGTAGTAAAGCTTGCTCGGAACTTGTGACTGCTGCCTGGCGCTCTTCATTTTTCAATCCTCAGAACTATGAAGTGCATGGAGTTGCTATTGCGACTGCCAGAGCAGGCAACGTTATTGGCGGTGGAGATTGGGCCAGTGAACGCCTAATCCCGGACTGCATTAGAGCTTTGCAGAACAACGTACCCATCCGTATCCGTAATCCTCAAGCCATACGTCCATGGCAACATGTGTTGGAGCCAATATCGGGCTATCTTTCACTGGCCCAGAAATTGTATGAACATGGCTGTGAGTATTGCAGTCCTTGGAATTTCGGGCCTCACGGGGATGATGCCAGATCGGTAGAGTGGATTGTAAAAAGGTTATGCGAAAAGTGGGGTAACGGTGCACGATACGAACTTGATATGGGTGGGCATCCTCATGAGGCCGGCTACTTAAGACTCGATATTACAAAGGCACGAAGTCGCTTGGGTTGGCGGCCCCGCTGGAACTTGGAGCAGGCTCTTGATGCGACGCTCGATTGGGTGCATGCCTGGCTTGAGGGTGGAGATGTGTTGGAAAAATCCATGTAACAGATTGAGAATTATGAAATGAGCGGGAATAACTTGTAAAGTAATGTTTTTGATTCTGGAGATTGTATGGATAGTGATCAGGAAAAGGAGCTTCGAGAAAAGGCTGTAGCTGCTGCAGTTGCCTATTATCGTGTACACCACGCTGCCAAACCATTTAGGCCCGGAGACCCTGTTCCTTACGCCAAGAGGGTTTTTGACGAGGTCGAGATAGCTAACCTGATTGACGCATCACTTGACTTCTGGCTGACAACGGGCCGTTATTCAGCACAGTTTGAAAAACAGTTTGCTGAGTATTTGGGAATAGCCCACTGTTCACTAGTCAATTCCGGCTCTTCGGCGAATCTGCTGGCTTTCATGGCACTTACCTCACCAAAGTTGGGAGAGTGTAGAATCAGGCCGGGTGATGAGGTTATCACCGTAGCTGCTGCATTTCCGACTACCGTCGCACCCATTATCCAATATGGTGCCATTCCCGTTTTTGTGGACGTAGAACTTCCCTCCTACAACATTGATTGCCGCTATCTTGAAGAAGCGCTTTCTTCTCGAACCAAAGCGGTCATGCTGGCACATACTTTAGGCAATCCGTTTGATTTGCAACGAGTAAAGGCCTTCTGTGACCGTCACAACCTCTGGTTAATCGAGGACAACTGTGATGCTCTTGGATCGCGGTATCTGATGGATGATCAATGGCGTTACACTGGGACCATGGGGCATTTGGGCACATCCAGTTTTTATCCGCCCCACCACATGACCATGGGGGAAGGTGGGGCGGTGTATACCAATGACGCACAACTTAAGCAAATCGTCGAGTCTCTTCGCGACTGGGGACGTGACTGTTGGTGTCCTTCCGGGCATGACAATAGTTGCGGCAGGCGATTTGAACAACAATTTGGTGAGCTTCCTTTTGGCTATGATCATAAATATGTCTATTCCCACTTTGGGTATAACCTGAAAGCTACGGACATGCAGGCTGCTGTCGGGTGCGCTCAATTGCAGAAGCTGCCATCATTCGTTCACGCACGTAAGCGGAACTGGCGAAGACTGCGGGAAGGTTTGTCCGGATTGGAAGACAGCCTGATGCTGCCAGAGCCAGAGCCAAACAGCGACCCATCCTGGTTCGGTTTCCTTATGAGGGTGCGGCAAGAATCAGCCTTAACCCGTGACCAGATTGTTGCTCATCTTGAGAAAAACGGTATCCAGACCAGGATGCTCTTTGCCGGCAATCTGATCAAACATCCCTGTTTCGATGATATGCGGACAAATGGTGAAGGGTTCCGTGTAGTTGGCTCTCTAAATAATACTGATCGGATCATGCGCGACAGTTTCTGGGTTGGGGTTTATCCTGGTATGACTGAAGAAATTCTTGGATATATGTTAGAGAAATTTAGAGAGTGTTTTCGATGACGTGTCAAAAAAAGATTCTTGTGACTGGTGGTAATGGTTTCATTGGGAAGAATCTCTTGGAGCATCTTTCAAAACAACACGTTGTTTTTGCACCGCGTAGTTTCGAACTCAACCTTTTGGATGAGGATTCCGTTCATGATTTTCTTAGAAATGAGAATTTTGATGTTGTAATTCACGCTGCAGGAAAGCCTGGGCATCGAAATGCAAAGGATCTGAAGGGGATATTTTATGCCGATACAAGGATGTTTTACAACATTGTCAGATGCAGGGATTGCTTTGGCAAACTGCTGATTACTGGTTCAGGAGGAATCTACGACGCGCGATTTTATCGCCCAAAGGTGAAAGAAGAGTCTTGGGGAGTGCATGTACCAATAGATGAACACGGATTCTTTAGATATGTTACCGCACACACTATTGGGCAGATGGATCGAGTCGTGGATTTGCGATTGTTTGGAGTGTTCGGGAAATATGAAGATTACGCCATCAGGTTCATCTCTAATGCTATCTGCAAGGCAATTTTCGATCTTCCTATAACGATTAAACAGAATCGAAGGTTCGACTATCTTTATATTAAGGACCTTTTCCCTATAGTAGATTATTTTATTGAAAATGATGTTTGTTGCAAGGAGTACAATGTAACGCCTGATGAGACCACTGAGTTGCAGGAACTTGCCGAAAAGGTAGTTCATGTGTCGGGAAAAAATATTCCTATATTAGTTTCAAAGAAGGGAATGGGGTTAGAGTACTCTGGTGATAACGGAAGGTTGCGTAAGGAAATACCTCATTTGCAATTTACGAAGTTGGAAACGGCAATTAAAGATCTATACCGCTGGTACGAGGAGAATCGTACCCTTATTGACCGTGACCAGCTTTTAGTTGATAAATAAGGCGTACAGTGAAAGTAAGTAAAAGGAGAGTTGATGTATGAACAGGAATATCTTCGAAGACCTTTTTGTGCTCGAGGTCGCGAATAACCACTGGGGTGATGTTGAGCGCGGAATCAGAATTATCACAGAATGTGCTCGGCTCGTAAGATTTAACAATGTAAGAGGAGCCATTAAACTTCAATTCCGGGACGTTGACAGCTTCATTCATAAAGATTTTCGTTCGCGAGAAGATATCCGTTATATCAAGAAGACTCTGGATACAAAGATGAGCAAAACGGATTATGCAACAATGGTTAATATCATCCGCAAGAACAGCTGCATTGCGATGGCAACACCCTTTGACGAAAGTTCGGTTCAGTTTTGTGAAGAACTAGGTATACAGATTATCAAAATTGCAAGCTCTGATATCAATGACTGGGTACTAATCGAGGCAATTGCTGCAACACGTAAACCAGTTATCGTGTCAACTGGCGGTACTTCTCTCAAAGACATTGACGATTTGGTTTCATTTTTTGAAAAGCGCAACATTCCACTTGCAATAAATCACTGTGTATCTCTCTATCCTAGTGAAGATCACGAGCTTGAGTTGAATCAGATTGATTTTTTAATGAATAGATATCCGGATCATACCATTGGATTTTCATCTCACGAGTATAATAACTGGAACGATTCGATCCTGATGGCTTATGCAAAAGGTGCACGTACCTTTGAACGTCACGTGGATATCGATGATGGTACGGTAGAAATCAGTCCCTATTGCTCTTTACCTCACCAACTTGATCAATGGTTCAAAGCTTTTAAAAAAGCCAAGGCGATGTGCGGTGGCCCTGGTATTCAGAAGAGGAATGTGTCGGAACGGGAGAAAAAGTATCTCGATGCGTTAGTACGCGGGGTTTATGCGAAACACGATCTTCCCGAAGGGCATATTCTGCATGATGACGATGTGTACTTGGCAATTCCTCTCCAAAAAGGTCAGATATCCTGTAGAGAACTGATGCGAGGCGAGGTAATACTGAAAGCTTGTGCGAAAGATTCACCCATCATGATTGATATGATAGACAGTCCCTATGCCAATCACGATGATCTAAAGAAACTTATTTTCAGTCTGGGAATTTGACAAATGATTCGGGTTGCTGACTATATCATGAAGCTCCTCAAGGGCTTCGGTGTTGA
>JAQUHM010000154.1 GCA_028683595.1 Geobacteraceae bacterium
CATTACCTGCCTTTATCCCATTATCCAACCCTTCTGACCCTTTCGCGGTTTTACCGGTCACAGATAAAGCCTGGGCTCGCCTTCCCCGTTAAGGAGCCAGTGAAAAAGTGTCAGGTATTCCCTCAGGTGCCTGGTCAAAAGAAAATTTTCCCTGACGAATTCCTTTGCCTTTCCCCCGATCTCGTCGATCATCCCCCGGTGGTGCAGCAGGAAGCGGATGCGATGAGCGGCCCCTTCCGGGGTGTTGACGAGAAAGCCGGTGTGATAGTTGAAAACCTGGCGCCGGATCCCTCCAACATCGCCGCCGATGACCGGCTTCCCTTTCCACAAACCCTCGGTCACCGTCAGGCCGAAACCTTCCTTGACCGATTTCTGGATGACGATGTCCGCCAGGCGCTGCAAGGCATTAATGGTCCGGTGGGCATCGGGCGGCAACAGCAGCACATGGATATCAGGATCGCCGGCCACCGCTTCCATGACCTCGTCAAGTACCGCCTTGCCCTCAGGGTCATCGGTTGCCCCACCACCGGCGAGGACCAGTTGAACAGGCAAAACCTTCCTCACCATCCGATAGGCTTCTATTACCCCCAAGGGGTCCTTGAACCTGTCGAATCGCGATATTTGCACCAGAACCGGCCGGTCCGGGTCGAGACCAAAATCGGCGCGGACGGCATTGATCTCGGCTTGGGACAGGTCGATATTCTTATCGCTCAGGGGATCGATGCTCGGCGCAATGAGAAATTGCGGATGGGGAAGCGGCTGGGCGAATTGACTCATGGAGAAAATACTCGCGTCATAATCCGTTACCAGGGGCCGCAAAGCCTTCCAAACCGGCAGGTACGGGTGGCTGATGTCGATATGGGCACGCCATACCCATTTCCCCTTTCTTTCAGGGCAAAGACCCAGCAGCGGAGCAGGCTGCGGATCGTGGATGACAACAATCTCCGCATCTTCCAGGATCGGGCGAAGCCGGGCAAGGTTTGCCTCGTTGACCGCCAGATGAGTATCCAGATCCCTCCGGGTAATGTTCACCGGAAAGCCCTGCAGACCGTTATGGAATGACTTGGTCACCGAAAAAAACTCGCCGGTCCCTTCAATGACCTCCCAGATTGCATCCATTCCCAGGTCGCACATGAGGGGCACCATCCAGGTAAGGATCTCCGCGACGCCGCCCCCCTCACGGGTGGAGTTAACATGAACCACCCGGATCCCCTTGAGCTTTCCGCCGAGGGTTCGCAGTTCCCTGATTACAGAAGGATCCGCAATACCTTCATATGCCGTCAATGATTTTGCCATTTTATTCTCCAATCCCGCCAAGGCATTCGACAAGAACATTTTTCATTTCCGCAAGCGTAAGAAAACTGAAATCGATGGAACTCAACAAATCTGAATAGTTGGCCCCGACATCACCGAACAGGGAAAGCCATACGGAAAAATCGTCCAGACCACCCGACGTCCTCCTGCGAGACTCTATGAAGTGATAAAAGATGCTCCCGTTTGTCATGTTGGCGATTTTCGCCGGAAGTTGCGAGGGCTCTTCAATGATATCCCCGGTCTCAAAGACCACGGTAATCGCTTCAAGGAAGTAGAACTCGTTACCTTTCGATACCACAGGGTTTATCGGCAATTCGCTCAGACGCTCATCAAGCATATCCAGCATCGTCCCCCGGAGGTCTTCCAGCGATCCGATAGAGTATGGGTCAAGGATGCCAAGGCGCTCCCCGAGTACCCGGTCATCCAGGCAAAGCTTAGTCCAGACGGCAAAATCGTTGTGATAGTCGGGGGAGTCGAAGGAAGGCCGCAGCAGCGTCTCGCAGAAATGGTGATAAAGCACGTTTTCTCCGCAAGCGGCAACCCTCTCGCGCAACTCCCGCAGATTTGCTGCTTCCTTGACACCGCTCATTCTGGTCAGCAGGGTGCAGTCCCGTACAATGAATTTGCTCATGGTTAGTTCTCCAGAGTTTAGTTAAGTTTTCATCCGGAAGCTCCGGATGTGAAACTAGCGGTTTCCAATTTGGACACGAGGATTGTTTTGTCCTGACAAGAAATTTTTGCCTGCAAAAGTTGACAGCGAAGGCTGCCCGTAGGGCGAGTCCTCTGGACAAGTCAAAATCAAGGGGTTGTGCGGAGACGTACTACTGTTACGTCGCACAATCAAGACCGATGATCGATGCAGTCAGGGCGAAAAAGGAACGTTTCCGGATGGAAACCAGGTATCATTATAGTCTACTATACAGTCATCAGGGTGCAAATCCATAGTGCCGATGAGAGCTGACCACCGTCAGCACATGCTGATTCGATTCGGAATAGCACAGCGGCAAAACTGATCGGAAACAGAGCTGGAAATAAAACAGGCTACCTCCACAAAGGCTCTCTATGGCCCTTGGAAAATAGCCTGTTTATTGTTCACATGTTCCTTCACTGCCTATCCAGAACCTCTCGTACCTTTCCTAAAATGTCGTTTTTCGAGAATGGTTTCCTGATGAATTCCAGTCCCGCTTGCTGCACACCTTCGGAATCCATGATATTTGCCGTGTAACCACTGATGAAAATGAACTTCATCTCCGGCTTTATCTGCCGTACTTCGGCAAGGAGCTCTTTGCCGTTTTTCCTGGGCATGACCATGTCAGACAGGACGAGGGAAATATCGTCGTGCTCCCGGAAAAGCGTCATCGCCTCCTCACCGTCCCCGGCCGCAAGGGTCCGATAGCCGGCTTTTTCCAGGGTCCTTTTCAAGAAAAGCTTTACGATTTCTTCATCCTCGACAACAAGCAGGGTTTCCGTCCCGCCGGCAAGCGAAAACGGCCTCTTTATTTCTTTTGTAACCTTGTGATCTTCCAACAGCGGCAGATAAATTTTGAATGTCGTCCCTTCGCCTGTTTCGCTGCTGACCAGCACGCTACCTCTATGCTGCTTCACTATTCCGTAGACCATGGACAAGCCCAGACCGGTTCCCTCGCCAACTTCCTTTGTGGTAAAAAAAGGTTCGAAAACCCTGTCTATTATTTTTTTATCAATACCCGTGCCAGTATCGCTGACGGAAATCAGCACGTAGGTGCCCGGCAACAGCAGATCAAACTCGGCTTCGGACCCCTCCTTGACCACAACCTTTTGCGTTGAGATTGAGAGCTGGCCACCATCCGGCATGGCTCCGCGGGCATTAGTCGCCAGGTTCAGCAGTACCTGCTCGATCTGACCGGCGGAGGCCATGACCAGCATCCCCTTGCAGCACAACTCCGTGGCAAATCCGATATCCTCCCCTATGACGCGTTGCATGAGTTTGCTGGCATTGGCAATGATGTCGTCAATGAGAACCGGTTTCTGGTCAATCTTCTGCTTCCTGCTGAAGGCAAGCAGCTGTCTGGTCAATTCGGCGGCTCTTTCTGCCCCATGCAACAACTGCCCGACACACTCCTGCAGAGACTCGTCACCTGCCGGGAGGCCATCTCGAATTTCCTCCCCATAACCGGAAATGGCGATTAAAAGGTTGTTGAAATCGTGGGCCACCCCCCCTGCCAACTGACCCATGGCTTCCATTTTCTGCGCTTGAATAAGTCGATGTTCAAGCAACTTGCACTCGGCCATCTCCCGCTCCAAGGCTTCCAGTGACTCTTGCAGTTCTTTACCCATTTGCCTGAGCGCGGTGATATCGACCACCGCCGCAAGGCACTCTTGACCTGAGTCTGCTGCAACTGCCTCTATTCGGACAAAAAGTGGCTGACCGCCCGCTTCCGAAAACTTCACCTCGCACGTTTGCTTCTCCTTGCCTTCAAATACCTTTTGGAAGAAATCGGAGACCGCTGGACGATCACTCGTTGCGACGAAATAATTGAAGGGCAGGTTAACAATGCGGGAGCGTTCCATCCCCAGGAGAGTCGCTCCGGCAAGGTTAACAGTCCGGATAACCGTCTCACGGTCAAGAGTGAAATATCCCATCGGGGCAAAATCATAGAGGAAGCTGAACTTGTCCCTTGCAACCATCAGCTCTTCCTCGGAGCGTCTCAGCTCGTCATTTTGCATCTCCAGCTCAATCTGGTGGATCTGAAGATCATGAACGAGCTTCAGCATTTCTTCCTCGCTACGGGGAAGGTCCATGTCTGCCATTTTGCTTTTGAATTCCTCTTCTGCACGGGAACGCAGATCGAGAATTTCTGCAGTGGTATCCGGCTGTTTGCTCATAAAATTCTCGCTTTCTGTCCGGCAACCCGTCAGGACCGTGCGAAAAGGTACAGAAGGTTACCTGATGCCCAGTCACTGCTCCTTATCAGCCAGTTTACAGCGCCGTATCTCTTCCCGCAAGGTGGCCTCGAGCAATTTCGTAGCGGTTATGTTGCTCAAGGTCATCACCACACCATCGATAACATCCGCCAGCGTACGATAGGGCAGGATGCGCACCGAGAACCAGTGTCCGTGCAGGGACTCAATCTGCCTCTCCACGGTGGATAGCGTTCGCAGCACTTCATCCACATCCTTCGACAACTCCGGGTAGCGCAGGTCATTGACAATGTCGGTGAGCGGGCGGCCGACATCACCGGGAATCAGTTTAAAAACCTTGTTGGCGCCCGGGGTAAAACGGCGCAGATTGCGCCGCCTGTCCAGGAAAATGGTTGCAATCTCGGTACTGTTCAAAAGATTCATCATATCTTCGTTCAGATGCGAAAGTTCATCAACCTTGGACTGCTGTTCGGCATTGACCGTCTGCAACTCCTCATTCAGGGACTGCATCTCTTCCTTTGAGGTTGTCAACTCCTCGTTGTATGGGCCACCGGACAGTCACACCCGGGATGGGTGAAAGGGGAAAGAATTTATTGTCCCTGCCGCATCAGCCTGCCAAGCTCCGTCATCAATCCCTTGACATCAAACGGTTTGGATACCGCGCCGCTAAAGCCAAAGCTGCGATAGTCGGAAACAACTGGATCGTTCGAGTAACCGCTGGAAACGATCAACAGGGCTTCAGGGTTGATGTCCAGAAGGAGGCCGGCGGCCTCTTTGCCTCCCATGGCACCCGGAATGGTCAGGTCCAGGATGACGACATCAAAAGGACTGCCACGCTCCCACGCCTCCCGAAACAGAGCAACAGCCTCGCTGCCATTGGTGCAACTCTCCACACGATACCCTGCGAACTGGAGAATTTTCGTTGCAATATCACGAATGATATCTTCATCATCCATGATGAGAATACGTCCGTTTCCGGTCAATTCGGGCACTGTCACGTTTGTCTCGCCTTCCGGGCTACCACAAGGCAAGGCGGGAAGGAAGAGTGTCACGCAGCTTCCCGCTCCCGCGGTAGAGGATGCCTCCACGGCACCACCGTGACGTTTGACGATGGAATAGACCGACGAAAGCCCGAGACCGGTCCCATCCGGCTTTGTCGTAAAATACGGGTCGAAGATTTTATCCAGGTACTCCAATGGGATGCCACATCCGCAATCTTCGATGGAAATCCTTATGTAGTGCCCGGCTGACAACAGACAGGCGTTGTCAGCATCAAACGTCACATTTCCGGCAGATATCGTCACCTTTCCGCCACCGGGCATTGCCTGGATTGCGTTGATCAGGACATTGTGCAGTGCCTGATTGATCTGTCCACTATCTGCCTCGATGCTCCAAAGATCATCCGCTACATCAATGGATGCTTTCACATTGGACCCTCGCATGACAAACGATGCCGTTTCACTGATAAGCTGACCGGGATCGATCAACTTCTTGACCGGCTCTCCACCGCGCGCAAAGGTCAGCAATTGCTGGGTCAGCTTGCTTGCCCGAACCGCCGCTTTCTCGCAATCCAGCAAATATCTGGCAATGGGATGAGAAAGCTCGAGCCGTGCACTTGCCAGCGACAGATTGCCGAGTATGCCGGTAAGGATGTTGTTGAAGTCATGCGCGATCCCGCCTGCGAGAATTCCCAGGGATTCAAGCTTGTGGGCCTTGATCAGTTCCTCCTGCATCCTCTTTCGATCACTGATATCGCGCGCGATGGCCAGTACGGAACCCTCACCCCGTCTGGCAAAATTAACAGATACCATTTCAACCGGTACTATTGAGCCGTCAAGCCTGACCAGCAGCTCTTCAATCAGGGGATTATCACCAAAGGCCCAGGCATTCTCGATACGGGCCCGGACCATTTCACGATTCTCCGGATGCACGAAATCCAGTGCAAAACGGCCGTAGAGATCTTCCGGCCGCTCGGCACCGAGAAGCTTTGCCGCAGTGGCATTCATGAAGGTAAAACGACCCATGGTGTGAATAAAAATTGCTTCGGGGGAATGTTCAACAAGCCTCCGGTAGCGTTCTTCGCTTTCCCTGAGGGCCTGTTCCATCTGCTTCCGCTGAGTTATGTCGCGAAAATTCCAGACCCTGCCGAAGTATTTCCCGTCATTGGCAAGTATCGGTGCAGAATACCGGTCAAAAGTCCTGCCATCTGCAAGACTAATCTCTTCCCTGCTTGTCTCCTTTTTGTGTTGATAGAGATATTCCACCCGTTCCAGGAAACTATTAATATCGGTGACCTGAGATGCCACCAACTGCAGAACAGGCTCATCATTACCGGCAGTTGCGAGAGCGGATGGAATTCCCCACAACTCCAGAAAACGGCGGTTGACCGATATGATACCGCTGTTATCGTCAACCAGCATGATACCGTCAATGGAGGTTTCCTGCTGGATGGAAAGCACAATGTTTTTGAACTCCAGTTCCTCCCTAGAACGTCTTCTCTCCGTTATATCCTGTACTGTCTGGATTACCGCTACTACGCTGCCCCTGGCATTTCTAACCGGTACCGCGTCGATAAACATATAGCGTTTCCCGCCAATCGGCGTCAGGCACCATCCTTCGGCCTGGAGACCATCCGGAGTCAGAGGTGACTTTTTAAATGAAGTGTAGTCAAAAGTCCGGTTCTCGATGTCAGCATCAATGATGATGTCTGCCAGGATCGGACGCGCCTCCTGATAAAAGCCCTTCCAGGTATCCGTCGAACCGAGCATCTCTTCAGCCTTGAGACCAGTCAGTTTCTCGCAGGCCTTATTCCAGATAATAACTCTGTGGGAAGCATCAAGGACAAAAGTAGGTACCGCTGAATTCAACAATATTCTTTCTGAAAAGTCCTTTTGTTCCTGGATAGCGGTTTTCTGTCTGCCCATTTCGGCCAACATTTCATTGAAAGCCTGCCCAAGGGTGTCGATCTCGTCACCCGACGTAATACTGACCGGTTTGATTTCATCACTGCTGGAGGTGAACCCTCTAACATGATTGGTAAACTGCAGCAAAGGAGCAGTCAGCCTCCCCATAACCCAACAGACGATACTGTAGGAAAAAAGCAACGTGACGACCAGTGCAAACAGCAGATACCATTTTACGCGGTTTATTGGTGCATAGACCTCGGCTTGGGGAAAGTTGGCAGCCAGGATCCAATTGGTGGTTTTCAGGTGCTTGAAAGAGCTGACGGCATGGAGCCCCCTGGAATTCACGGTGTCGCCGGTCCCTTCAAAACCATCAATGGCCCGATCGAACAGCTTGTTGACGCCGAGAGGGACATCCTTGCGAAGAATCCTTGTTCTGTCGGGATGAACGATCATCGTCCGATCGGTACTGTAAAGGAACAGGTAGCCGTGCTTCCCGATTTTTATGGTGGTAAGCTTACCGAGAAAATTATCTTTCAGCAGATCAAGGGCACCGCCCAAGATTCCCGCCAAGTTTCCCTTGGCGTCATAGAATGGAACGGTAAACATGATGAGCGGATGGTGTTGCATCTGTGTGGAAAAAAAGGGGGCTGATATTTGCGGCTTGCCGCTAGTCAGAGTTTTCCTGATATAGTCCCGGAAAGAATAATCTTTGCCCTGGAGGTGCGGCTCAGGCGGAGATGCGGCAATGAGTTTCCCTGAGGGAGAAAAAATTAGCAGCCCGTTGTCGAAGACAGTTCGCACGCCTGGCCGCTCATCCAGAAAAGCCTGCGCCTTGCGAGAATTGCGGACCAGATCAGGGGTTGCTCTCCCGGCAACGGTAACGAGAATCTCCTGCGCATTCTGATTTTTTTTATCAATCTCCTCGGCCAAAACCGAAACCAGGGTAAATTCCTGGCTTGCAATGGTTTCTTTAAACTGCCTCTCGAAATACCAGAGTGATGATATGGCCAGCAACAACAAAACTGCCGTCATCAGCAAGGAAACGGTAACACTCATTTTGGTTTTCAAGCTTATAAAAGACATCATCGGAACCTTTAGAGCCTATCCGTAAAATACATTACGGGCGCGACCTCTCGTAGCGATATTTACGTTCAAGCTCTTTATCAGAATAAGACTGAAATATTTCTGCAATATCGGGGAGAAAAAACAAAGAAATGCCTATAGAAAGGTATCGGACATTTTACGATAAAATCCAGTATATTCTTTACGGAAAATTTTTATCCAATATTCCTGGTTGGAGAAAGGGAGAGTATCGGTCCTGAGCGTCCGGAGACACTTTCATGAAACATGCCGGAACCGGACACTACCATCGGGCAAAACTGCTGCAGGTCAGGCCGACAGTGCACTGGTCAGAATGGTTTAAAAAATATGGTA
>JAQUHM010000155.1 GCA_028683595.1 Geobacteraceae bacterium
CTCCCACCGGAAGACCAATCCCTCAGGCTGTCCGCTGAACGGCTCAAGAAAAAGGAGTATTCCGGAGCTCGAGTTGCTGCACTCCAGGCCCAACCGGGTCCCAAGCGGGATTTCGTGCTTGGAGTGACGGCATATCATCTGGAAAAATGGGACGAAGCAGAACGGTATCTGGCAACCTCAGCAGAATGTTTCCCTCTTCTGAGAGACTTTGCCCTCTATTACCGGGCCATCGCTCTCACCAAGCTCTCCCGTCCAGCCGAAGCCCTGCCCCCTCTGCAAAGGTTGAAGCAGGAATACCCAGACAGCCCGTTCGTACGATCAGCAACCCTTCTGATGGCTGACATCCTCTTTCAGATGGAAGATTTTCAGAAAGCCCTGATTTCATACCAGACCTTTCTTGCCGATTATCCCTCTGGAAACGATTCACTCAAAGCACAGTTCCAATCCGCTCTCTGTCGGGAAAAGATCGGTGACCTGGACGGAGCAATTCAAAAATTGCGCGGTATCTGGCTTTCCTATCCGGCAAAATCGGTTGCCGGACAGGCTGAATCGGAACTCGACCGCTTGCGGAAGAGCACGGAGACTCCTCTACTCTTCACTGAGGAAGAACTTTACAAACGGGGATGTACACTCTTCGAGCAACATCACTACAAGGAAGCAGCAACCGTTTTTTCAGCTCTTTCTCCTGACTCCCTACCGAAAAAACTGCTGGGAGAGATCGCTTTCAAGATCGCCATGACCCACTACCGGTTGAAAAGAAATGCCGAAGCCGAGCAGTCTTTTGTCAGACTTGCCTCTCCGGAAAGCCCCTACCCGGAGTACCGTGTGGATGCAACCTACTGGCTCGCCCAAGTCTATGACCGCATCGGAAAGGATAATGAGGCGGTCAACACCTTCCTGGGACTCGCGGAGGCGCATCCTGAATCACCGTTAGCCGATAACGCCCTGTTTCAGGCAGCTCTGATCAGGAAACACGAAGGAGCCCACCGGGAAGCACTGGCACTTTTTCGGAAGGTCTTCACCGACTACCCTGGTTCTTCTTACGCCCCTCGCTCCTTGTGGGAATCCGCCTGGAGCCTCTACCTGTCCGGCGATTTCGCAGAAGCGTCCAACACCTTTGCCCTTCTCTCCAATGACCCGGCATGGCGCGAAAAGGCCCTTTACTGGCAGGCTCGCGCCCTCGAAGCATCACGGCCGGGAGAAGCTGCTTTTTCGGTGTATGCCGAAGTCCAGCAGGAGTATCCCACGGGCTTTTACAGCATGAACATCGTAAAGAAATTCGGCATTCGGAGTAATCGGATCCCGATCCTGAGCACATCCTACCACGTCCCGCTCCCTGACACTCTCGGTATGGAAAGGGCTCAGACGCTTATTGCTCTCGGACTGTATGAAGAGGCAAGCAGGGAACTTGCAGCGCTGAAAAAACGAAACAGCTCCTCATTCCGGGGATCCCTCAGACATGCGGGACTGTATCTCTCCATGAATGACTACCGATCTGCCATGGGCCTGTTCAAGCAGGAGGCCCTTGTGAAAGAGGAGGGAAACTCACCCTCGGTCTGGGCTATTCTCTATCCGGCAGCCTTCCACGACATCGTCTCCCGCCACACCTCAAACGCCGGCATAGACGAGTGCATCACCTATGCCCTCATTCGGGCCGAAAGCAATTTTCTGCCCACGGCTCGCTCCCCTGTCGGCGCCCTCGGCCTGATGCAGCTCATGCCTGCAACAGCCAGGGAGATAGCAAGAAACCTGGGAAATGAGGCCTCTTCATCCCAACTCACCAATCCTGAAGTAAACGTCAGGATCGGAACCCTTCACCTGAAAGATCTGATTCACAGTTTCAACGGCAACCTCGTTTCAGCGGTGGCAGCCTACAATGCCGGCTCTACCCCGGTACGCCGCTGGAGAAAGAACTTCCCCACCCTTCAGGAAGACGAATTCATAGAAAACATACCCTATCCGGAAACCCGGGAATACGTGAAAAAGGTGCTTGCAGCCATGGAGGTATATCGACAACTTTATGGACTGAAGGAATCCACCAACAAAGAACCACCTGCTTCATCAATTCAGGAAAAATTCTCCTCAACCACCACAACCGGACAACCGGCTAAGCCTGCTAGTCCCGGGACCTGATTCTCACCCAGCCCCCAACCCCAGTAGCACCGGGAAAAATTGCTTTTTCTGTCCACAAAATCTTTTCTCTTGCGATTCAAACAAATGTTTGATACATACGTTTGCATCGTGGCCGGGTATTCCCCTGCTACCCTTTGCAAGAATTGAGATAAAGACCGAAGAACACCTGTAAAAGGAAATTTGACAATGGACAGCGAACGCTTCAAACATCTTCGCGATTTGATCGGGTATGACAATGTTCGTTTGTCTCAAATGTTGAATATTGACTACTCTGATGTTGAGGACTTTTGTCTCGGGAAAAAACCGATTCCCCACAAGGTGGCGAATGAGCTGGAATTATTCGCTGACTGGTCGAATGAAGTCGGGGATACTACCACAAAGAAGCAGTTGGCGAAACTGCACTTGAGAGACGGCTGATTACTTCTTGGCACTCCAATTGAGACAGGCCCCGGGGAGGAAATTCACATGGAAGAGGAAATTTCAGCTACCAGGATTCGCATCCTGGAAGCGGCTGCCTCAATTTTCGCAGAGCACGGTTTTGCAGCCACTACCATCCGTCATATCAGCAGTAATGCGCAGGTAAACCTTGCAGCGGTAAACTATCATTTCGGCAGCAAGGAAGGACTCTACCGTGAAACGATCCGCTTCGCACGGGAACGCGCCTACGAAAGGTATCCAACAACCTATGGCCTTGCTGCGGACGCATCGCCGGAACAGCAACTACGTGCCTTTGTCCACTCATTCCTGCTCCGCACATCCTTTGACGAGCGGACCCAGGAATTTGGCACCATTGTCATGCGCGAAATGGTGGAACCCACCGCAGCCCTCGATACAATCCTTATAGAAGGGATACGGTCCCTCTTTGGTCAACTCGTGGGAATCGTCAGGGAACTCCTGCCGAAAGATACCGATGCGGAAACTATTCTTGCCAGTGCCAAAAGTATTATCAGCCAGTGCCTCTTCTATCTTTTCAGCCGCTCGGTCATCAGCCGCATGTCCCCCGAGGAAAAGTTCGGACTGGAAGATCTTGACAGGGCTTCAGAACAGATCCTCCTGTTCAGCCTCAACGCATTGAAGGGAATTGGAACAGACATCATTAATGCACCCCCCGAAATTGCAAATCAAGGGAACAAGAGTAAATCATGACCGAATCTCCCCAGCCAATAAACAAGTGGCTCATTACCCTGACAGTAATGATTCCCGCCTTTATGGAGATCGTCGACACGTCAATCGCAAATGTCGCCCTGCCTCACATGCAGGGCAGCCTTAACGCGGGGACAGATGAAGCTACCTGGGTTCTGACCTCTTATCTCATCAGTAACGCTATCATTATGCCGATGACCGGCTGGCTTGCCCGTATTTTTGGAAGAAAGCGTTTTCTTATTTCCTGCATCATCCTCTTCACCATCTCGTCAATCTTCTGCGGGTCAGCCCCGAATCTGGCCGCCATGGTTATTTTCCGCATCGTACAAGGTGCCGCAGGTGGTGCCCTCATCCCCATGAGCCAGGCAATCATGATTGAGTCTTTTCCTCCCAAGGAAGGTGGCATGGCCATGGCGATCTTCGGCATTGGTGCGATGTTCGGACCTGTCGTAGGGCCAACGCTCGGCGGCTGGATCACCGACAACATAAGCTGGCGCTGGATCTTCTATATCAACATCCCGGTCGGCATTATTGCAGTGATCATGGCAAAGTACTTCATCTTCGATCCCTCATACCTGAAGCGACAGAAGGCAAAAATCGATTACTGGGGTTTGTCCCTCCTGGCCCTCGGCATAGGATCCCTCCAATTGGTACTCGATAAAGGCCAGCAGGATGATTGGTTCAACTCGGCCTTTATCATAGCGTTCTCTATCATTTCCGTGATCTCGCTCATCCTTTTCATCTACGTGGAACTGAAGCACGATCACCCTATCGTGAACCTGCGACTCTTCAAGGATGCAGCTTTCTCAGCCGGAAACTTCATCATGTTCATGGTCGGCTTCTGCCTCTATGGTTCCGTTGTCATGCTGCCGCTCTTTCTCCAGACGCTTATGGGCTACAGCGCCACCATGGCCGGACTGGTCATGGCTCCCGGCGGCATCGCCTCGGTGATTGTACTCCCGATTGCCGGAGCCTATATCCAGAAACATGACGGCAGAAAATTAATCTTTGCCGGACTGCTCCTTGGTGGGGTCTCGCTCTTTTTAATGAGAGGATTTAGCCTCCAGACCTCCTACTGGGATTTCGTCTGGCCTCGCGTCATGCTCGGAGCTGCATTGGGAATGATCTTCCCTCCGCTGACGCGAGCAACCCTTGTCAACATTGCCCGGGTGGAAATGGGCAATGCGACCGGAATATTCAATCTGCTGAGAAATATCGGCGGCAGCGTCGGCATCGCCATCTCCGCCACCCTGCTGGCTCGCTTGTCCCAGTTCTATCAAGCAAACCTGGTGGGACACATCAATCCGTTCAACCCTGTGGCGCAATCGAGAATGGAAACCTTCAAGCAGGCTGCCATTGCCAAGGGAGCCGACGCCGTAACCGCCCACAGCATGTCACTGGAAATACTCTCTCGCATCGTACGGAAAGAGGCGGGCATGCTGGCATATAATTATATCTTCTGGATTCTGGGCATGTCATTCCTGTTGATTATTCCCATGCTCCTGCTGCTCAGGAAACACCGGTACAGCACCTAGCAGGCTGTTGAAAAACGTCAAGAGGAGGTCGAGATGCAAGGCTTAAGCGAGCGAGAAGCCGAGACGTACCGTGGTGTACGTTGAGGTTTCGAGTGAGCGTTAACGCTGCTGATCGATCCCGCAATAGTTTTCCAACAACCGGCAAGATATCTGATGGCCTTAACAGCTTACTATTGCAACGCATTTCCGTGACTGGAAAGACAATTGACAACATACTGACAATCCGTATTATATTGCTGCCACTTGCAAGCAAGGTGACAGACACATTCACTGCCGGCCTTTCGCCGGAAGAAACCAAAACGCTCCGACAACTTCTCAAAGAACTCCGCAGATAGAAAGGGAGACCATACATGCCAAGAATCTATCTTCTCGCTCTTTTCGCCCCTCTCTTCCTGCTTGCCAGGGCGGAAGCCGAGCCCCTGACACTTCAGGAATGCTTGAAAAAAGTCATAACAGCCAACCATGAACTGAAAGTATCCGCCTTTGATGAAAAAATCGCAGAAGGGAACATCGGTGTCGCCAAAAGCGGCTATCTGCCGCAGGTAAACTTCCAGGGAGGTTACACGGTCCAGCAGGACCCTCAATCCTTCCTCATTCAGGGAAGAGCGGTTCCAACCCAGCAGCCGGAATACGGTTTCATCTCCGTATCCGTGGAACAGACACTTTACGATTTTGGTCGCTCCTCGGCACGCTACCAACAAGCGAAAGACCTCCGCGAGGCACTATCTTTCAGCCAAACCGCCCGCACAAAGGACGTATTCCTCCAGGTTGTGACAGTCTACTACGGTATTCTCGAATACCGGAAACTGACCGAAGCAGCGGAAGAAGAGATTGTTCAGATGACCGACCACCTGCGAGTAGCAAAAAACCTCTATGAACAAGGGGTTGTTACCCGCAACGATTTGCTTCAGGCAGAAGTCCAGCTCGCTAACAGCAAGCAGCGGGGGCTTTTGGAGGCCAATCGACTTCAAAACAGCTGGCTTTATTTCAACTACCTGATCGGGCAACCTGCCTCCTATCGCGCGGAACTGGAAGAGGTAGATACTACAGAGACAATTCCCGCGCCCGTAGAAGATAAATTTCCCCTTACCAATCGGGCGGAGGTCATGGCTCTCCATAAGGGTATCGATGCTGCTGCTCTGGCTATCAAAGAAAGCCGGAGCTACTATTTTCCGGTAATATTCACCAGACTCGGTGTGGATTACGTGCAGAACAATAAGGTCGAAGAACAGGCCATTCTTTCTGCAACAGTGGGCCTGAAAATCAACCTTTTCGACGGCCTCGCAACCACATCGCACTATCGTCAGGCTGTTCAGACCCGCATGCAGAACGAGGAAAAACTGCGGATGCTGGAATCCCAGATACGTCTGGAGTATGACACCGCCAGCAACGACGCCAGAATTGCCGCGGAACGGATCAAAACAGCCGCGAAAGCCGTAACCCAGGGAGAAGAAAACCTGCGGATCAATAAGGACCGTTACCAGGAACATGTGGGCACAGCCACCGATGTTATCGATGCTCAGACCCTGTTGACGAAAACGAAGGCCGAATATTTCCGGGCACTATCCGACTACGAGGTAGCCATAGCCCGTATCAAAAAAGCTAAAGGGGAGCTGTAACCCATTTCCACGGAGGTTTTGATGGCAGAGGAACGCAACACCAACGAAAACACAGAAACACTCGATGCCCCCCCTGGAAAGAAGTCAGGGAACGGCAAGAGAAAGCGGGCAGCTTTCATCCTGTTGATTCTTCTTATCACTGCCTGCCTCTTAGGACTGCGGCTCTGGGTCAAGAGCAAGACCCATGTGGAAACCGATAATGCCTTTATCGAATCCCACGTCTATACCATCTCTTCCCGTGTTCCCGGCAACGTGCTGAAGGTCATGGTACAAGACAACCAGTTTGTCAAGAAAGGCGACCTTCTCGTGGATCTCGACCAGTCAGATTTCCAGCTTAGGGTCAGGAACGCGATGGCCCAACTGGATATTGCCAAAAACGAGACTTCGAGCACCTATGCACAAGTGGATGCAGCCAAGGCGGCGCACAATTCGGACAGGGCAAAACTGGAACAGGCAGAACTTGACCTGCAAAGGGGACGGGCGCTCTACAAGAAAGATGTCATTGCAAAAGAGCAACTTGACCGTCTGGAGACCGCCCGGAAAGTTGCGGCAGCAAAGTTGGCTGAGACCGAAGGCTCGGTGCGCAGGGCCCTTGCCCTCCTCGGCCTGACCGGATCCGGGGTAAAAGATGCCATGATCTCCCGAAAAATAGCCGAACTGGAAGAAAATCAACGGAACCTGTCCTATACGAAAATCTATGCTCCCGCTGATGGCTTCATCACGAAAAAGTCCGTGGAACCGGGGAACAACATCCAATCAGGGCAACCGCTGTTAGCCCTTGTGGCGCTCAACGGCGCCTGGGTAACGGCAAACTACAAGGAAAGTCAGCTGACCTATGTCCGCCCGGGTCAAAAGGTCGAGTTCAGGGTTGACACCTACCCCGGAATCACCTTCACGGGGAAAGTGGACAGCATAATGGCAGGAACGGGGTCCGCTTTCTCGCTGCTCCCGCCTGAAAACGCAACAGGCAACTACGTCAAGGTTGTCCAGAGGATCCCGGTAAAGATCCTTATCGATGCATCAAGCGATCCAAAACACCTGCTGCGGGTCGGCATGAGCGTTGTCCCGACTATCCTTACGGAAAGAAAGCTGGGCGATATCCTGAAAGACCCGTTTCGATAATCGTAATGATGAATCATCCTTAGGGACGCGGCAAGCAGCGCCCTTACAGTACCAGAACCTGAGCATTGATTCTTGCAGGCTGATCCGCCCTGCATTCCGGACTCCATGGAAAACAGCACACGAAACATAAACAAGTGGATCATCACCATTGCCGTGATGATCCCCACCTTCATGGAAATAGTCGACACTTCAGTGGCTAACGTTGCTCTCCCGCACATGCAAGGAAGCCTCAACGCCGGTACTGACGAAATCACCTGGGTCCTCACTTCCTACTTGGTAAGCAACGCGGTCGTGCTCCCGATGACCGGCTGGTTCGCCCGCCTCTTCGGCAGAAAACGTTTCCTCATCACCTGCATTATCCTCTTCACCTGCTCCTCCTTCCTATGCGGAGCAGCCCCGACCCTGGGTGCGCTCATTTTTTTCCGGGTTCTGCAGGGAGCTGCCGGCGGAGCCTTAATACCTATCAGTCAGGCGATCCTGATGGAGACATTCCCTCCGTGGCAGCAGGGAATGGCCATGGCCATCTTCGGTGTAGGCGCCATGTTCGGACCAATCATCGGGCCCACTCTCGGTGGATGGATCACAGACAACATGAACTGGCGCTGGATCTTCTATATCAACATCCCGGTCGGTATCTTTGCCGTCATCATGGCAAATTTCTTCATCTTCGACCCATCCTACCTGAAACGGGTCAAAATGAGGATCGACTACTGGGGGCTTGCCCTCCTGACAATTGGTCTCGGTTCCTTGCAGGTGGTACTCGACAAAGGACAGCAGGATGACTGGTTCAACTCCTCCTTCATCATCACCTTTGCTATCCTGTCGGTGCTATCACTGCTGATACTGCTCTTCGTCGAGCTCTCCCACCCCAACCCGATCGTCAACCTCCGTCTGTTCAAAGACATCTCGTTCTCGTCGGGAAACTTCATCATGTTCATCGTCGGATTCTGTCTCTACGGATCCATAGTCATGATCCCCCTCTTTCTCCAGACACTCATGGGTTACAATGCCACAATGGCAG
>JAQUHM010000156.1 GCA_028683595.1 Geobacteraceae bacterium
AAACGATATCCTGGCTCGGGAATAATGTGTTCTGACCGGTCAATGGCTATGCTTTTGCGAGAATTATTCTATAATTTAATTACGATGTTTTTGTCATGTAGGGGCAGGCCCCGGTGCCTGCCCCGGTTGGGCGGCCACAGGGGGACACCCCTGCACATCCAGGAGGATTTACCATGGGGAAGGAATACACACTGCAAGAAGCTCTCAAGCTTGCAATCAAAGCTGAAAAGGACAGCATGGACTTCTATCTGAAAGCCGCGTCCGTGAGTGCGGTAGGCCGGGCGAAAAAGGTTTTCCGTCTCCTTGCAGGCGAGGAAGAAGACCATCTCAGGTCCTTCTTCGCGCATTACAAAGGAAAGGAATTCGGAGATCTCGCGTCATACATTTTGTCGCCACCTGACAAGACGTCGCCGAACTATGCCGCGCTGGAGAAGGCCATCGACCGGGATACCCACGAGCAAAAGGCTCTTGAGATAGCTTTGCTTGAGGAACAGTCACTGATCGACAGGTATTCGCAGTTTGCTGGTGATATTGTCGACCCTCTTGTTCGTGGTGTGTTTGAGAGAGTAATTCGTGAGACACAGAAACACTACGATCTGATTGAGGCCGAATATTCCTATGTAATGGGAATGGTTCACGAGTCTGATCAGGATATTTACGTGCGTGAATAAAATTGTTCCAAGCTGGAAGATTGGCTCCTGAGAGGAGTAAAGTCTTTTGATTGAGAATAAAATAGCTTGACTTTCGGAGTGTTGTTTTTTATTTTACAACAGTTGTTTTGCGGCAATAACCCCTTGCATATAGGGGTTTTTTTTGGGTGTCGATATATTATGTTATATATAATACTAATGCGATGTGGCGTTTTGTCGAGCCTGCAGCTGGATTTAATGTCTGCAGTGCAAACTTACCATGCAAAAAAAAGGAGGAGCACGTGAAAAAGAGTTTGGTAGCAGTTATCGCTGCCTTGGGCGCCTGTTTTATGGCTGTTCAGGGAGCAGAAGCAAAGACCCTCGAAGACATCCTGAAAGAGAAAGGGGTTATCACTGAGGCGGACTACAAAGAAGTAACCAAGGTCAAACCATTTGACTACAAGTTGGGCAAGGGCTTCACCTTTACTTCACAGGACGAGAAGTTCTCTCTTTCCGTTGGCGGGCGCATGCAGTTCCGTTACACTTTCACTGACCAGGATAACGCTCAGGATTCAAGTACGTTTGATGCAAAGCGTATCAGACTGATCTTCCAGGGTTATGCCTACAGCAAGGACCTGACCTACAAGTTAGAGCTCGATGCACGGCAGCTTGCCAGTTCCACTACCTCAGGTGGCCTTCTTGATGCATACCTGAACTACAAGCTCATGGATGAAGTACAGATCCTGGTTGGTCAGACCAAAGCGAAATTTTCCCGATCCTATCTGATCTCCGACGGCGCATTGATGTTTGTCGACCGAGCTCCCTTTGTTACCAAGCTTGTTCCTGGCTATGACATCGGCGCCATCGTTCATGGCGACATCGCCAAGGGGCTTATAGAGTACAACCTTGCCGCATCCAACGGAGCCGGTCAGACTCAGGCCTCCTCTGACAACGACAACATGTTCTCCACCAGGGTAGTCTTCAACCCGTTCGGCGTTATGTCCAACGATGAGCCTGACCTTGCCATCAGCAAGAAGCCTCTTCTTTCAATCGGTGCCAACTATCTCTACACAAAATCCAGTTGGTCTGGCACTACCACACTTACCAGCGATTCTAAATTGGGCTTTGCCGGTCAGTCACAATTCAAGCCTTCAGCAGCTTCGAAGAATGAATTCAATAACTACGGCGTTGATGCCGAGTTCAAGTGGATGGGTGTGTCAATTCAGGCCGAGGGTGTCTTCGCTCAGGCTGAAAACAGCCTCACCAACGCCACAACCCGTTCTGTTGGTTACTATGGCCAGGCCGGTTACATGATCACCCCGGAACTCGGACTTGCCTTGCGTTATTCTGTTTATGATCCTGACCGTAACAAGGGAAATGATCTGCAGACTGAACAGATCGGTGCGGTTTCCTACTACTTCAGCAAGCATAACCTGAAGCTGCAGGGAGATGTGGCCAATCTCCACACGCAGACAACAACAGCTAAGAAGGACGACATGCAGTACCGGATCCAGGCACAGATTATTTTCTAAGGTGGATTCACAGCAGGCTCTTTGTTCGAACTTTCTTCATGTTTGACAGTGGGGGGGGAGATTCTCTCTCCCCCGTTTTTTTACCTATCGCTATAGCGTGAAAGTTATAATGCTTTGAAGTGTCCAGTACATTATTACAATGGAGGGATTGTATGAGAAAAGCATTTTTTTCCGTTTTCTTTTCGTTTATACTGTGCACCGTCCTGGCTCTACAGGTCCAGGCAAAGGGTTTCATCCTGATGGCCAGCACCATCGGCCCCATTGATGCCGGCATTGTCTCGGCCCTTGAGGCGCAATTCGAGAAGGATTCCGGCATCCGCGTTCGTCACGTTGGGGCTGGAACCGGTGCGGCACTGAAGATCTCACAGCAGGGCACGGTGGACCTTGTCATGGTTCATGCCAAATCGCTGGAAGAGAAATTCATCGCGGATGGTTACGGTACCGAGCGGATTCCGGTCATGTACAATGATTTTGTTATTGTCGGGCCATCTACGGACCCAGCGGGCATCAAAGGCATGACCAGCGCAACTGATGCCATGAAAAAAATTGCCGAGAAAGGTGTCGTTTTCATTAGTCGCGGCGACAATTCCGGAACCAATGTTGCCGAACTGGCATTGTGGAAACAAGCAGGCGTTACGCCTGCGGGTCCCTGGTATGAAGTGTATGAAAAGGGTAAGGACGGTAATGCTGCAACCCTTGCCTATACTGACCAGAAAGGTGCCTATACCTTTATTGACCGGGCAACCTATCTTTCAGTGCAAAAGTCCATCAAACTGGCAATCCTGGTTGAAAAGGATGAGGCGTTGCTCAACTTTATCTCGGTTATCCCGGTGAATCCAAAGAAGTTCCCGAAAGCACATTACCAGGATGCGATGAAGTTTGTCCAATGGCTGACCTCGCCGGAACATGGTCAGAAGGTAATCGTCGATTTCGGTATTGACACGTATGGCAGTGCCCTGTTCTTTCCCAATTCCATGGAATGGCAGGCTCTCCAGGGCAAGCAGTAATCTGAAGAAACCAACCAATGAAAGGAGTAAAATGCATGAAACTTTTCAAGGCAGCATCATTTTCACTGGTGGCATTTGCGTTTGCACTTCTCACGACCTTTGTCCCCTCCACCTCCCAGGCGGCGGAACCGGCAGTTAAAACGATTATCCTGGCCACAACAACCAGTACTCAGGATTCAGGTCTGCTGGACGAGCTGATTCCGATGTTTGAAAAACAAACCGGCTATATGGTAAAAACCATCGCAGTAGGTTCGGGGCAGGCCATGAAAATGGGCGAAAGAGGTGAAGCTGATGTCCTGCTCGTGCACTCTCCTGCTGCCGAGAAGAAATTCATGGAAGAAGGCTATGGCGTAACCAGAAAAATTGTCATGCATAATGATTTTGTTATCGTCGGTCCTCCCAGCGATCCCGCAAAAATCAAAGCGGCAAAGACAACTGAGGATGCTTTCAAAAATATAGCCGAATCCGGCTCACTGTTTATTTCTCGTGGGGACAATTCCGGCACCAATGCAAAGGAACTGGGTATCTGGAAAGCAATCAGTGTGACTCCCGCCGGTCAGAAGTGGTACCAGCCTACCGGCCTGGGAATGGGGCAGACCCTTAACGTTGCTGCCGAAAAGAATGGGTATACCCTTACCGACCGCGCCACCTATCTTGCTTTCAAAAAGAATCTGGGACTCGTTATCCTCAAGGAAGGCGATCCGATTCTTCTCAATGTGTATCATGTCATCGAATTGAATCCTGCCAAATCACCCAAGATAAACATTGCCGGTGGAAAGGCATTTGCCGATTTCATGCTTGCCAAAAAGACGCAGAAAGTCATCAGCAAATTTGGTATAGCCAAATACGGCTCACCGCTTTTCTTCCCGGATGCCGGTAAAAAAGAGTAGTCTCAGGGGAAGCTAATGGATCTTATTCTTGAGGGATTAGTCAAGGCATTCCAGCTCATTGCCTCACTGGATCCGGAAGTGCTCGGGATTACCTGGCTTTCGCTTAAGGTTTCGGGGTTGGCGACGCTCATCAGCGTGTTGATCGGGATATCAACAGGGATGATCGTCGCCCTTACCCGTTTCCCCGGGAAGAAATTTGTGGTCAGTGTCGTCAATACCGGCATGGGGCTCCCCCCGGTGGTTGTCGGTCTTTTCGTCACCGTTTTTCTTTGGAGGAACGGCCCTTTAGGGTTTCTGGGCATCCTCTATACGCCGACAGCCATTATCCTCGCCCAAGCGGTTATTGCAACACCGATTGTCATGGGCATCTCCATTGCTGCGCTTCAGAATCTCCCTGCCAAGATGAGACTGCAGATTCTTTCTCTCGGAGCAACTCGGCTGCAGATGGTCTGGATTCTCATTCGTGAGGCCCGTCTCCCTCTTATGGCGGCCGTTATGGCCGGATTCGGCGGGGTGATTTCCGAGGTTGGCGCCTCTATCATGGTGGGCGGTAACATTTTGGATTATACTCGTGTCCTGACAACGGCAACAGTAATGGAAACAAGCAAAGGCAATTTTGACGTGGCATTCGCGCTGTCGATCATTCTCCTGTTGCTTGTGTTTATCGTCAATTATATATTTACCCTCATTCAACAAAGAGAGAGACCCCGGTGAACCACAAGGAAACAATTCTTTCAGTAGAAAATCTCAAAGTAGAACTTGGGGGGGTGTCGATCCTGGACATCCCTTCATTTTTTATCCGTGAAAAGGAATTCGTCTCGCTGATCGGCCCGAACGGCAGCGGCAAGTCAACGCTGCTCCTTATGCTTAACTGCCTCGTACGCCCCGTTAGTGGGCGGATTACCTATCGCCGTGAAACAATAGCCTCTCGTGATGCAATGTTTGACTATCGTCGCAAAGTGTCCATGGTTTTTCAGGAGCCTCTCCTCTTCGATACCACCGTCTATAATAATGTTGCATCCGGGTTGAAAATCAGAGGCATGAAGAAAGATGAAGTGCGCGAGAGGGTGATGCGTTATCTGCAATGGTTCAATATCGAACACTTGGCACCTCGCTCGGCGCGCAAGCTTTCTGGTGGTGAAGCCCAGAGGGCAAGCCTGGCACGAGCTTTTGCCATAGAGCCGGAAATTATTTTTCTTGATGAACCGTTTTCCGCACTCGATCCTCCGACCCGAAACGGCCTTACCGACGATCTGGACAGGATACTAAGGGAAACCGGCATTACAGCGCTCATGGTTACCCATGACCAGTCTGAGGCGCTCCGTATGTCTGAGCGTATCGTAGTCATGAACAGTGGCTCGATTGTTCAACAGGGGACTCCTCTCGAGGTTATGAATAATCCTGCGAACGAGTTTGTGGCGAGTTTTGTGGGGATGGAAACGATTCTTGAGGGCTCGGTTCTGGAATCATCAGAAGGGTTTACTACTGTTTCGGTTCCTGGCGCGGAAGTTGACGCTATTGGCAATTATAAGCTGGGTGCCAAAGTCTATTGCTGTATCCGTCCGGAGAATGTCTCCATTGAACTTGTTCACCCCGATGATCTCACCAGTGCAAGGAATGTCTATCCGGCGATAATCCGGGACGTTTCTTCCTTGGGTCCCTTCCTGAAGCTTACCCTTGACTGCGGTTTCCCCCTGGTCTCCTATGTTACCCGTGAAGCATTTACTAGGTTGGATCTCAAAGAAGGAAAAAAAGTTTTTTCTGCCTTCAAAGCGACCGCTGTCCATGTGATTCCCGGAAAATAATCTTCTGCGTGGCTAACTCCCTATGATACCAGGGTGAGGCGGTGAAGAAGTCTTATGCTTAAGGACAACTAAAGTTTCGATAGGGAGTCGTTATTTGTAATGACTCCTTTTTTTGTACTGTATACGAGTGATAAATATTTGTTTATTCTTTCATGTGCAGGGTGTGTAACACTTTTCGATGACTGGAATTGGCACAGTCTCTTGACGTAATGAGGTATTATCTGTTAAATGAAGAGTCCCTTCAGTTTTTGATGTATTTCATTGAATACTATTTTTACGGAGTTCCTTATCATGCCTACCTTCGAAGAAGCGCGAAAGATAATACTCGACAGTGTTGTTTCCCTTGGGGTTGAAAAGGTAGAAATTCTGTCTGCCGTCGGCAGGGTGCTTGCCGAGGACATTAGCGCCCCTTGGGACATGCCCTTGTGGGATAATACGGCCATGGACGGTTATGCGTTGCATGCCGCTGATTGTCCGGAGACGGTCACCCTGAAGCTTGCCGGCTTTCTTCCTGCCGGTGATCATATGACTGCGGAGGTAGAGCGTGGTACCGCGGTGAAGATCATGACCGGAGCTCCTATCCCTCCGGGTGCTGATGCAATTGTCCCCTATGAGGAAACAGAGGAAAAGGATGACCATGTATGCATAAAGGTGGCGGTGAAGCCTGGAGACCACATCCGTTTCAAGGGTGAGGACGTAAAGACCGGCGAGATGGTCCTCCCTGCCGGGACTCTGCTGAGGCCTTCGGAGATCAGCATGCTTGCTTCCTTTGGCAAGGTTTTCGTACCTGTCCATCGCAGGGTGCGCGTTGCCATTCTTTCCACCGGAGATGAACTGCTGGAACCGGGTGAGGCTTTGGTGCCCGGCAAGATTATTAACAGTAACTCCCTTGCCCTTGCCGCAGCGGTCAAGCAAGCAGGCGGTATTCCCGTTATGCTTGGCATTGCCCGGGATAACCGGGAAAGCCTCCGCGAAAAACTGATCGAGGGATTGATGGCTGATGTTTTGATAACCTCCGCAGGTGTGTCGGCCGGGGACTGCGATTACGTCAGGGATGTACTGAGTGAATTGATGGTCATTCAGGCCTTCTGGAAGGTTGATATAAAACCGGGGCGTCCCACGGCTTTCGGCCTTCGGGACGGAAAGCCCGTTTTTTCTCTTCCGGGAAATCCGGTTTCAAGCCTTCTCACTTTTGAGGAATTTGTCCGGCCAGCGCTTCTCAAGATGATGGGACATCCCCGAGTACTGAGGCCCATGGTCAAGGCCACCCTCAAGGAGGGGATTCGCAAAAAAACGGGCCGGGTCAATTTTATTCGGGTGGCTGTGGAGCAGGAAAATGGTGAATTTTTTGTCAAGAGCGCCGGCAAGCAGGATACCGGTTTTCTCAAGACTCTCCTTCTTGCCGACGGAATTGCCGTGATCCCCGTAGGTCAGGGAGATCTTAAAGCCGGAGATCGGGTTGATGTCCATTTGCTAAACTGAATTGACGTATGGTGGCACCCCTGCAGAAAATTCATTTGAAAATGCAGTACACAGCTTTAGTGTTAGGGAGAAATTATGAGCTTCAATCATTTTGACGATCAAGGCAAGGCAATCATGGTGGACATCAGCGCCAAGTCCCCCACTTTGCGGACTGCCATTGCCATGGCCACTGTTTTTCTGAAAAGGGAAACCCTGGAAAATATTGTCGGCGGTACGGTGGCAAAGGGAGATGTTCTCGGTGTCGCTCGTCTTGCCGGAATCGCCGCCGCTAAAAAGACCCCTGACCTTATTCCTCTCTCCCATCCCCTTGCCCTTCATGCGGTGACGGTTGACTTTACCACCGATCTGGAGACCGGAACCGTTCGCGTCGAGGCCATGGTGCGTGCCTTCGAAAGGACCGGGGTGGAAATGGAGGCCATGGTGTCCGCATCGGTAGCGGCCCTTACCATTTACGATATGTGCAAAGGAGCCGATAAAGGAATCCGGATCGGGGAAGTGGCGCTACTCTTCAAAGAGGGTGGCAAAAGCGGCACCTACAAGCGGGAGGAAAAACCGTGAAGGCTGGAATCCTGACTCTGAGTGACAAAGGCGCCCGCGGCGAACGAACCGATCTGAGCGGGCCCGCCCTTACGGAGTGGCTCCGCTCGCGTGGTGTCGAGACTGCCGTCTATGAGATGATCCCTGACGAGATGGGGTTGATCTCCGGAAAGCTTGTCGAATGGGCCGATAGCGGTTCGCTGGATATCATTCTGACAACCGGTGGTACGGGTGTCTCGCCACGGGATGTGACGCCGGAAGCCACGATGAAGATCCTGGAGCGGGTGATTCCCGGTCTGGGAGAGTTGATGCGGTTCAGAAGCCTTTCCAAAACCCCTTCCGCGGCTCTCTCGCGGGCAGTGGCCGGGATCAGGGGAAAGACCCTTATTATCAACCTCCCAGGAAGTCCGAAAGGGGCAGTGGAAAATATCGAGGCGGTCTGGGACGCAGTTCCCCACGCGGTTGCCAAGATTCAGGGCGATCCCAGCGATTGCGCAGTTTGATAGAACTGTTTTGAAACAGACTGTCATCGTGCTTGCTGAAAATGGCTACGTCTGCCTGATGAGATGTTTACCTTGTTGCTGTCAGCAGCAAACCACCATTCTGTACCGTAACCCGGCTGGATGAAAATCCTCTTCGCTTCATACGGAAAAGGATCAACGGTGCTGCC
>JAQUHM010000157.1 GCA_028683595.1 Geobacteraceae bacterium
AGTTCGTAGTGACCACAATCTGTTCACCGATAATCCTCTCAAGGAAAGACCGGAATCCGTTAATGATATCAACGAGATTTGCCGGGTGCATATTAAGCACTTTCTTCCGGCTGAAAGCAAGAAGGCCTTGGGTCAATTCCGCAGCGCGGTCCGCTGTGACCAGAATCTGTTCCACGAAATGCCGCGCTGAATCATCTTCAGAAAGTTTCATCAGAACAAGATTACCGTAGCCAATTATTGCCGTGACAATATTATTGAAATCGTGAGCAATCCCGCCGGCAAGCTGGCCAACCGCTTCCATCTTCTGGGCATGGATCAGCTGTTGCTCCAGCTTCTTCATCTCGGTAATATCGCGACCGATTTCGATAACATTCACGATGGCATCGTTTTCGTCCTTGACCGGTACCGCTCGAATTTCCCAGACCCTGTCAGTCATGGGAACAATTCCTTTTGCGGGCATGCCGGTTTCAAAACATTCCCGCACAGGGCATCCCTCGTGGGGAGTCGAGATCTGGTGAAGCAGCTTGAAACAGTGCCGCTCCTCAGGATGTTCTGAGTCTTCAGTAAAATGCGATATGGCTGACTTGTTCGCCCAGACAATCTTCAGGCTGGGTGACTGGAGAAGGATAGGGTCTGGTATGGCATCCAGCAGGGTATTGAATTCCTGAGAAAGATCCTTGTATTTCTTTTCATTTTCACGCAGCTCAAACTCGATGCGTTTCCTATCGGTAATATCGCGCAGGATTGCCATGACATTGAGCCTTCCATCAATCTCGATCGGGCTCAGACCGACATCCACGTCGAACGTTGTTTCGTCAAACCTCTGGAGACGCCATTCAAAGTTCTGAGGTTCACCCGCCAGTGTCTTCCTGAACCTTTCCGCGGCCGGATCCTGTGACGCCAGCCCCTTATGTCCTTTCGGATAGAAATCGGAGAGGGAACGGTTGAGAAGGTTGCTCCGGGCAACACCGAACAGTTTCTCCGCCTGCGGATTGCAGTCGATAAAAATGCCTTCGTGCAGAATGAAAATTGCATCATGTGCATGCTCGAAAACGGCTCGCATCTTTCTCTCGGAAGCAGCCGATTGTTCCTCTGCAAGCACCCTTTCACTCCTTGCCTTACTGTTTGCCATAACAACGCCGATTGCCGGAACAAGACGCCTGAGATTGTCCTTCAGCACATAATCGTCAGCACCTGCTTTCATACATTCGACAGCAATCTCTTCATTTAAGGCCCCCGTGACGATTATCACTGGGATAAAAGGCGAGATCTCGCGTGCCAGAGCAAGCGCCTGCATCCCGTCAAAACTCGGGAGATTATAATCAGAGATGATGAGGTCGGGACAGAACTCTTCCAGTGCGGCAAGGAAACCCTCCCGGGAATCGACACGATTTGATATGAAATTGAAGCCACTCTTGCGGATTTCATATTCAAGGAGTTCCGCGTCGGAAGGCATATCTTCGTTGATCAGAATTCGTAATTTTTCCAAGAATCAGCTCCTCAACTATTCATTTTTTATTCTTATGGCGGACAGTTCTATTCAAGGCAAATAGGTCAAGACAGTAGAGAAATATCAGTCTCGGCATATTCCAGCAAACACGACTCGACACCTTTCCACAACCCGCTGTTGCTTCTTACCTTCTTGCGATTTTCAACGGGGCGGCTGGTTGAGAAGCAGCCAGTACCAGCCGAGACTTTTCACTGCCTCAACAAATTTATCAAACTCCACCGGTTTGACGATATAGCTATTGACGCCGAGCCGGTAACTTTCGACAATGTCCTTTTCTTCCCGAGAGGAGGTGAGTACCACCACGGGAATCAGTCGAGTACTGTCGCTACTTCTGATTTGCCGCAGGACTTCCAACCCGTCTACCTTGGGGAGCTTAAGATCAAGAAGGATGACCTTAGGACTGAGAAGGGCATCTCTGTCACGATACTCCCCCTTACAGAACAGGAAATCGAGCGCTTCGGCCCCATCCCGCACGACGAAGATAGTATTGACGATTTTTGCTTTTTTAAGAACCCGGAGGGTAAGCTCCTCATCAGCAGAATTGTCCTCCACCAGCAGAATATCAACCACACAGCCATTTTTCATGAGGCCAGTCCTTTCCTGGGAAGGGAAAAGTAGAACGTCGCACCTTCACCTTGTCGGCCTTCCGCCCAGACCCTACCCCCGTGACAGATGATGATCCGATGCACGATGGCGAGACCTACCCCATTCCCGTCAAATTCTCCCGCAGAATGGAGCCGATGGAATATGTCGAACAGCTTATCCGCATACTGCATATCAAAGCCAATACCAGTGTCCTTCACATAATATACGTCCTCATCTTCAGAAAGTTTTGCCCCAACCTCAATCACGCCAACCCCTCTTGGCAAGGTAAACTTCACGGCATTGGACAGGAGATTCGTCCATACCTGGCGAAGCAGTGAACCATCGCCCTTCGCTTCCGGCAGTGTTCCAAGCCGAAGCTCTAACCTCTCCCGCATTTCATCCGTAACAAGTTGATCCAAGACCTCCCTGGCCAGATCTGTCATATTAATGTGCGAATAGTTTATTGCGGCTCGTCCCGCACGTGAGAAGGCAAGCAGGTCGTCAATCAGCTGCCCCATCCGTTTTGTTTGGTCGATGACGACGTTCAACAGACGCTGCCCTTCGCTGTCAAGGACACCGGCGTAATCGTCGAGCAAGATCCTGGAAAAGCCTATAATCGCCCGCAAGGGCGTACGGAGATCGTGCGATACGGAATAGGTAAAAGACTCAAGGTCTGCGGTCCGTTCATTGATTCGCTGTTCCAGCATCAAATTAAGGGAGATAAGTTCCTCCTCAGTATTTTTACGCTCCACATATTTCCAGACGGAATCACTCAGCAGGGTAAGCTGCCGAACGTCAGTCTCGTCATAGACGCCGCTCTTGTTGGCGACACCGATCACGGCAGTAATCCTCTCGCCGGAGAACACAGGAATAGTCAGGTAGGATAACAACTCCACGTGTCCAGGCGGATAGCCCTTCTTCAACGGGTTGCAGCCCTGGAAGTCATTCGCCAGGATCGGCCGCCGCTGACGGACTACCTCGCCCCAAATACCGGTTTTATCAAGGTCATACTTGGTTTGCGGTTCTACCACCGCACATTCCTTCATCACCTCATTCGACCAGGAGTTCAGGGTAAACTCCCGCGTATCCTCATCATAGAAGTAAATGTAACCAAACTTGCTGGAGGTTAGCCGCAACGCCTCTAAAAGTGAATAATCCAGGAGGTCCTGGACGTTCGCTGCCCGGTACTGGGAGATATTATAGAGGCTCTGGAGGCGGGCTTCATTATACATCCTTTCCTCCTCAGCGATCCTCATGTCAGTACAATCGGTAAAGACCGTTGCGAATTGATCTTTGTCAGGGCAAAACACGGAAATGCTGAAGTACTTGTCCACGACCGGATAGCTGGCATCAAAAACCTCTGTCGTACCATTCAGCGCAACATCCGCATAGATATCAAGAAATGGGGCCACGCCCAGTGGGTAGACCTTTGAGGCAAGCACTCCGACAGCCTGTTCCCGGGAAATTCCGGTGATCTGCTCATAAGCAGGATTTACCTCAAGAAAGCGGTAATCCACCGGTTTGCCATCAGCATTGAAAACCAGCTCGTGCACAGCAAAACCGTTTATCATATGATCGAAGAGCAGGCGATATCGCTTCTCGCTCCGCCGCAGTTCTTCTGTCTGGGCAAAAGATTCCAGGGCAAAGGAAACGTCCTGGCTCAATTCTTCGAACAGGACTACAATCTCGGCATCAAAATAGTAGGGTTCGGATGAGTAACTGGACAGCACCCCGACGGCTTCGCCCTTAAGCATGATCGGGCATGATACCCCGGAATGATACCCTTGAGAAAGGGCAAGGTCGCGCCATGGCTCCACTTTCGGATCGGTACAGGCGTCCTGGCATACAACGCTGTGACCTTCACGGACTGCTCTGCCGGAAAGGCCGCGTCCGGCAGGGACATCTTCAACCGATATTTCCAGTCGCTCCAGGTAGCTCTCTTCATACCCGGAATGAGCAACCGACCTTATCTGCCGGGACTCCCGATCCACCAGACCGATCCAGGCCATACGGAGCCCGCCCTGTTCGCAGATGACACGGCATATTTCCTCAAGGATTGCCTGCCGGTCCGGACCGTGAACGATGGCCTGGTTAGCCTGGCTCAGGGTGGCATACATGCGATTCAGTCGTTCGATTCGTCCCTCGGCGGCCATCCATTCACTAACATCCCGGACAATGACTTGGTAAAACGCTGCGTCTTCCAACTCCAGGTAACTGACACTGCATTCCACCGGAAAGAAGGTGCCGTCTTTACGGCGATGAACACTCTTAAACACCGCGCCTCTATTTTGCGTGATTTCCCGGCTTCTTTCCTCTATGCCAACAATCTCGTCGGGGGAAAGGACATCCTCCAGGGTGAGTTCCAGCAGTTCATCTCGTGAGTACCCATACATTTCCATGGCCTTCTCATTAGCCTCGATGACCTGCAGATGTTCGTCAAAGAGGAGGATGGTGTCGTATGCACATCTGGTCAGATTTTCGATCCGATCTGCCAGGGCATGATAGCGACGTTCTTCCTCGTAAAGACGCTTATAGATTCTGGCACAGCCATGTCGCCAAAACAGCGCGATTGTCATTGCGGCAAGGAGAATCAGAAACAAAACGAACAGTCCCGCCACAAGCGCCTGGTCCCGGACAGGCTTCAGAATTTCTTTGGCATCCACCTTGGCGACAAGAAACCAGGGGGAACCATAAACCTTCTTTACCGCTGCCAGAACAGGAATACCCCGATAATCTATTCCCTGCGTGACTCCCACAAAACCGCGTGCCACCATGGCTGCAGAGAGATTCTTAGCTGAATGCGGAAAGCGCAGGCTAAGCGCAGCACCCTTACGATGACGGAGTTGATTGAGAAAAACGACCTGGCTCCCTTCTTTCCGCACCAGCAGTGCTTCCGCGCTGAGACTCAACGTCGGCCAGGACAAAATGAGAGGATAGAACCTCTTTGATGGGTCGATTACAAGCTGGAGAACACCGACAGGGTTCTGCCCTTTTTCATGGGACAAGAAAAGAGGCACCAGGATGTCCAGGTGGATAGTATGGAAGGTTTCACTGGCATGCAGATCCGAAATTTGAATGTCTCCGGTATGCATCGCCGTCAATGCCAGCCCCCGGGAGACCACTCCGGTAGCAACACTTTGATCTCCCGCAATCAGCCGTTGAACGGAATTGGCATCCAGTAGTGCAGCGCTCCGGTACAAAAAACTGGTCTGAAAAGAAGAGAGCCATTCCAGCAGCTGTTCACGAATATCCCGGTCATCCGGACGTTTCAGAAAAAGTGCCACATGTCGAACGAAATGCCGATTGCTTTGCAGCGATTTTGCATCCGCCAGTCGCTCTTCCCTCCACTTAGCAATCTCTTCCGTCTTCAGTCCGGCGATCGCAGAAAGTTCCTGCAATTTTTCACCGGTAATCTTGTCCTTTTGTATCAGATAATATCGGAAGCCGATACCGATGATCGCTAACACAAGCGTAAGAAATATCAAGAAAAAGGGCACGGGATAGATGCGGGCAGCATACCTGGATTTCATGGATTTTGGTTTTCTTTCTACTGGTTTCATTCCGACACTCAACATATCCGGTTCATACACTTAAAGATTCTTCGACGAATAACCGATATGTTTTACATAAGAAGCACATTCCGTTCCGGAAAATGAATAATCTGGAAGAACAAAAAAAAAACTTCAAATACACCACATAAATCAGACTCCATAAATCTTAGTCAAATTAATTGATTTATCAATACATAAAAACATATAAACAACCATTTAATAATAATAGTTATCAACTTGGATAGCTGGAACAAAGTCAATCGAACGTAATCATCACGTACAGGACCCAGTTGCAAGAGAGACTCCATGGAAAAAGACCTTTCTATCCTTTTGGTGGAAGACATACCCTCCGACGCGGATCTCATCGAACATGAACTAAGCAGGGCAGGAATAGAATGCAAGATTTGTCGGGTAGAAACTGAACCTGACTTTCTCTTCTCGCTTACGGGATTTTGTCCTGATATCATTCTTTCCAAGTTTTACCTTCCAACCCTCAACGGCTTAAAAGCCCTTGCACTGGCGCGAGAGCACTCGCCTCAGACCCCATTCATCATGGTTACCGAAGCAATCAATGAGGAGACTGCCGTTGATTGCATGAAGGCGGGAGCCTGGGATTATGTCCTCAAGGACCGGATTACCCGGCTTATTCCTGCGATCCTAACCGCTCAGGAAAAGAAGCACACTTTAGATGAAAGAAACCAAGAGCTGGAAGCACTGAAAAAATCGAGAAGCTTCTACCTCAGGCTTCTTGAAACCTCTCCAGCGCTGATCTGGCGCACAGACTCGCAAGGGAATTTTACCTATTTTAATCAGAAGTGGCTTGAGTTTATTAGCTATTCTGCAGACCAGGATCTTGCAAAAGTCTTGATGGAAAGCCTCCATCAAGAAGACAAAAATCAGTTTCTCGAAGACTTTCGCATCGCACACACTGCTGCAAGTTTGTTCGAAAGCGAATGCAGACTTCGCAATCAAAGCGGGGAATATCGACGGATACAGACCTTCGGCAGACCATTATCTGACGAAATGGGAATCTATAGCGGTCATATCGGCTACTGTTTCGACACAACAGAACGTTTTGAGACGGAAGAGGTCCTCCGAAAATTGTCACGAGCCGTTGAACAGAGTACCAGTTCCTTCCTGATCACTGATACGGAAGGCTGTATTGAATATGCTAATGCAAGTTTTACGAGGATGACGGGGTATACCCTGTCAGAAGTAATCGGAGCAAATGCCAACCCGATCGAAAAGACTGATACGGCACCGGACATTTTCGGGAACTCCTGGGAAATCATTCAGACAGAAGGGAAGTGGTGCGGGGAGCGTTTGAGCCGCAAAAGGGACGGAGACTCATACTGGGAACTTGCCACCATCTCTCCCATCATAGATACTGACGACGTAACAACCCATTACCTTGTTGAACTGGAGGACATAACCCGCCGCAAAGAAGCAGAACAGGAACTGCAGAAAAACCGTGCAAAACTGATTCAGAGTCACGAAGAACTGAATGCCCTATTCAACCAGGTTGAAACATCCAAAAGGGAATGGGAAAGAACCCTGGACTGTATTGGAGATATTGTGATCCTCATTACAGCCGATGGTAAAATCAAGCGTTGCAACAAGGCATTACAGGAGTTTACCTCGCTGACATATCAGGAAATCATTGGTTCCCACTGGAAAGATTTCCTCACTCACCACGGCCTCAACTTTCCACCCGAACTTCCACCAGGGTGTGAAATCCACCATGAATCCAGTGGTCGATGCTTTTACTGCACCTCATATCCATTTGCCGATAATGATCAAAACGAAATATCGGGATTCGTCCTGACAATCCACGATTTTACCAAGCGAAAAGCGGTCAGCGACGAACTGGAAAGAGCCTATGGCAAACTGAAAGCCACCCAAGCGAAAATCGTCCAGCAGGAAAAAATGGCTTCTATCGGGCAATTGGCTGCCGGGGTCGCCCATGAAATCAATAATCCCATGGGCTTTATTTCCAGCAATCTTGGAACCATGCGAAAATATCTGGGAAGGCTTGCGGAACATGTTGCCTTTATTTCGAATGCCATTGATTCTCTTCCTGATGATGAGTTCCGGCAAGGCTTACGCGAACAAAGGAAAACGCTGAAGATCGACTATCTCATCGAAGACGGCAAGGAATTGATTGATGAATCTCTGGAAGGCGCCGAAAGGGTACGATCAATAGTGCAGAATCTCAAGAGTTTCTCCCGCGTCGATGAATCCGAGTGCAAACCGGTTGACATCAATGACTGCCTGGAAAGCACCATCAAGATTGTCTGGAACGAGGTAAAATACAAAGCAACCCTTGTCCGAGACCTGGAAACACTTCCCTTGATTCGCTGCTATCCGCAACAATTGAATCAGGTCTTCATGAATCTGCTGGTTAATGCCTCTCAGGCGATTGAGAAGAAGGGAGAAATTCGGGTACGAACCTGGCATGAGGGTGAATCAGTGTACGCTTCTGTCAGCGACACAGGCTGTGGGATACCCGACGGGGTACTGAACAGGATTTTCGAACCCTTTTTCACCACCAAGGAGGTTGGCAAGGGAACCGGCCTCGGTCTCAGCATTACTTACGATATCATCAAAAAACACAAGGGAGAAATATTCGTGGAAAGCCGACCAGGAGCAGGAACAACCTTCACCATCCGCCTGCCGGTACAATGAGGATTTCATTATGACAGAAACGATCCGGGTATTATGCGTGGATGACGAAGAGAATATTCTAAAATCCATTCGCCGCCTGCTGGCGGATGAGGATATTGAGGCACTGACCGCCACG